>JBHHWX010000487.1:0-4648 GCA_046756745.1 bacterium
TGCTTCGCTGAGAAACGCTCGCAAAGACATCAAAAACAAGTTTTCGTTCAGACACGAATTAGGAGATGCAGCATTTTGTCGAAGTTGATCCCAATTTTTATCATAGCCTTCATTGTCTCGCAGAATGCCTGTGATCGCTCTCAGCCGGTTATTACGTGGAAGAAGACTTTGGACTATCGAACAACAGAAATATTTCCAATAAGCGTCGGGAAATTTGGCTATCCTTATGTAAAGGTGACGCTCAATACAACGGAAGTAGATTTGGTCTGGGACACAGGAAATATGAGCGGGTTAACCCTTTCTTCGGAGTTGGCGGAGCGTATGAATCTTCCTGCACACGGCGAAAGCCAGAGTTATGATTCAGCCGGAAATGTGGTGGGCGTTTACAGAACATTTCGTATCAATAAAGTGAAAGTATGGGATACCATCTGGCAGGACATGCTCGCTCACGAATTTTCACATAAAGACTTGCACGGTCTCGTCGGGCCGCAATTTGTGCTCGATAAACGCTTTACCATCGATTACAAGAATAAAGTGATGGCTGTTTCATCGTCACGGCTTAGCCAGGCTGATTCCGTTGGGACGGCATTTACGATGGTGCGCTCTCAAAAACATTCCGGGCTGATCCTGGTTTATGGATTTATGAATGATCGGAAAGTGCTCATTGAAATCGATACCGGCAAGAGTCGTACGGTAGTGGACGAGGATTTGGCGCGATTACTTAAATTACCGAAAACCTCGAACGGATACTACATCGATGAAATCAGGCTTGGTCCCCATTCCTTCGAAGCTTTATCAGCCAAAGCGAAAAGCTTCAAGGGGATCAGCCAAGGCCTGCCCGAGCCCATTCGATTAGGTATTGGCTCCGACATTTTATCAAACATGATCGTAACGGTAGATTATCCACGCGGCGTGATGACCTTAATGAAATGACAGATACTGCCCTCATGTGCGAATTATTCAGAATCAAGAAATTAACTTGATAGCTTGTTAGTCACAGTTACTTTTTAGGAGAGATAGCAAAATGAGATTACAATTTTTGAAAATCTGTACGGTTCAACTCACTCTGCTTATGATGATGTCGAACGCTCTTTGGGCGGGGGATAAAAAGGAGAATCATGAAAATCAATTTTTATCCAACGTTCGGCAATTGATTTATGAAGGCAAACGTTCCGGTGAAGGCTATTTTTCCGGCGATGGCAAGGCGCTTATTTTTCAAGCGGAGAGAGAACCGGGCAATCCTTTTTTCCAGATATATGTTTTAGATTTGGAAACCGGCGACAGTCAGCGCGTGTCGCCGGGGATCGGAAAAACGACCTGCGCTTTTTTCCACCCAGGCGGTGACCACGTCCTTTTCGCATCCACACACCTGGATCCGGATGCGAAAACCAAACAGAGCGCTGAAATTGAATTCCGCGCTTTAGGGAAGTCGCGACGCTACGATTGGGATTATGACGAGTTTATGGACATTTTCTCAGCCCGTCGCGACGGGACACAATTAACGCGTTTAACCTCTGCCAAAGGCTATGACGCTGAAGGCTCTTATTCCCCTGATGGCAAAAAGATTGTTTTTTGTTCTCTACGGGACGTCTATCAAAATCAGAAACTCACTGACGAAGAGAAAAAACGTTTGCAAATGGATCCGGCATATTTTGCTGAACTTTATCTGATGGATGCAGACGGCGCCAACCAAATACGCCTCACGGATTGGGCCGGTTACGATGGCGGACCGTTTTTTACGCCCGATGGCAAGAGGATTGTTTGGCGTCATTTTGAGGAAAACGGCGCTATCGCGGATGTTTTCACCATGGAACCCGATGGGACAGACATTCGACGGATTACTGATTTTCAAGCCATGTCCTGGGCGCCCATTTTTCACCCGTCTGGCGAGTATTTGATCTTTACTTCGAACAAGCTTGGATTTTCCAATTTTGAGCTTTTCCTCGTCGATGCGCAGGGCCAACACGAACCGGTTCAAGTCACATTTACCGACGGATTCGACGGTTTAGGGGTCTTCTCTCCTGACGGTAAAAGCATGAGCTGGACTTCGAAGCGGACACCGGATAACCGTTCGCAAATGTTTCTTGCTCATTGGAATCATGAAGCAGCTTTGCGTGCTCTCGCGGCGTCGCCTTTGAGAAAAATCAAGCTGTCTCAAAAAATATCGAAAACCGATTTAAATGCAATCGTGAGTTATCTGGCTTCTGATGAGCTACAAGGCCGCCTGACGGGCAGCGAAGGAATCAAGAAAGCCGCTGATTACATTGCCGAGCGTTTTCAGGAGTTTGGTTTGCAGCCTCTTGGAGATGACGACTCCTATTTTCAAAAATTTGAATACACTGCGGGCGTCAAGCTGACTCCCGGGAAAAACCACCTAAAGATCTCCTCAAAAACACATCCTCAACAACGGGATTTTGAGGTGGACAAACACTTTCGACCATTGGCATTCACAGCAAACTCTGAAGTGGAGGGGGATGTCGTTTTTGCCGGCTACGGTCTCACCCTGCCCGGAAAGTTAGGAGAGGGCTACAATTCGTATGAAGATGTGGATGTGCAGGACAAAATTGTTTTGGTACTGAGATATGTCCCGGAAGATGTGGATATGGAGCGCCGCCAGACGTTGAACCGTTATGCGGGCTTGCGGTACAAAGCGATGCTGGCGCGGGACCAGGGCGCCAAAGCCCTGCTCGTGGTTACTGGGCCGAATTCTCCCAATGCTGGCGAGCTTGCCAATCTTTCTTTCGATTTCGGCGGCGTCAGCTCAGGCATTGTCGCGCTGTCTATCAGCGGCGAAGTCGCACAGCAGCTGTTTACTGCTGCAGGTAAAGATCTCAAAACCGTACAAACCGAGCTGGACCGTGAGAACCCTCATTATGAAGGCCATTTCCCGCTCACAAATGTCCGGGTCAAGATTTCCGCTTCCATAGACCGGATCAAAAAAACCGACCGCAATGTAATCGGTATTCTGCCGTCGAACGCTTCAGATAAAGTCGATGAGGTCATCGTCGTTGGCGCTCATTATGACCATATCGGATTCGGTGAAATCGGCTCGATGGCGAGAAAGGGGGAGGAAGGGAAAGTTCACAACGGCGCCGATGATAACGCCTCAGGCAGCGCGAGCGTTCTGGAGCTGGCGGCCTCGCTGGCGGCTCTGCAATCGCAGCAATCGAACGAGTTCAGAAAGGGAATTGTTTTTGCGCTGTGGTCAGCCGAGGAATTGGGCATCATCGGTTCAGCAAACTTTGTTGAGAATCCCCCGGTCGCGTTAGATAAGATCAAAGCTTATGTTAATTTCGATATGGTCGGCAGGCTGCGCGACAACAAGCTTATCTTGCAAGGTTTGGGCTCGTCTTCGGTTTGGCGGAAACTGATTGAAAAACGCAATGTGGCGGCAGGATTTGCCCTGGTTGTGCAAGACGATCCTTACCAACCCACGGATGTGTCCGCTTTTTATCCCAAAGGGGTTCCTGTGCTCAGCTTTTTTACCGGCAGTCACGAGGACTATAATCGCCCCACTGACGACGCTGAAACATTGAACTATACCGGTATGGAACGAATTGCTCGCTTCGCACAGACGATTATTCTGGATTTGATAAAATCAACCGAATCGCCCGATTATGTGAAAGTGGAGCGAACAAAACAAGAACAGGGCGGTCGTGAAGGTTTAAGAGCCTATCTCGGCACGATTCCGGATTATGTCGGCGGGGATTCGGAGGGCGTCAAACTATCGGGCGTGCGTGCAGGGGGCCCGGCCGACAAAGCCGGTCTCAAAGGTGAAGATCTTATCATTAAGTTTGGCGGTAAAAAAATTACCAATATTTATGATTACACGTATGCGTTGGACGCGATTAAGATCGGCGAACCTGTTGAAGTCGTGGTTCTTCGAGACGGAGAAGAAATCACTTTGACGGTGATTCCCGAGGCGCGAAAGTGATATTAAATTATTGACAAGATAACAGGATTCTCAAGATGACCAGGATTTCATTTTCAAGAATTTTATCATGTTAATCAAGTTTTAACAGCTACCGGAAAACCTGTCGGGCATGGTCTTAAACTTTGGACCAAAGAAAGGTGTAGTAAAAAGAAAAGTTAGAGTTTTACTTGGAGAGGAGTCATCCTGTAAATCCGGTTTATCCTGTTATCTTGTCAAAAAAAACCGAATACTGTGATCGGTTACAATTATCAACATGCGGAGACACAATGGAAAACAGGACTTTTCGTCCGGATTTTCTGGTAAAATATAAATAAATTTATATTGGAGGAAAAACGATGTCAGGTCAGGGGTCAGGAGGCAATGTGCTCGCTGCACTTGCAAGCTTCTTTATTCCAGGTTTGGGACAATTGGTGCAAGGTAGATTTTTGATGGCCGTTTTTCATTTCGTGCTTGCCGGACTACTTTGGCTTGTTCTGCTGGGATGGATTATTCACTTGTGGTCGATCTTGGATGCCGCTAGGTTTGATCCGAAAAAGTGAGATGACCAAAGCAGATGAAACAAAGAAATCTGAACGAGGATGAGCTCAGAAATTTGGTGGGAACCGTTATTGCACCAAGTTCGGTAACCTTAGTCTGACAATAATAACGCTCTGATAATATTAGAGGTTATTGTTGATTCGCAGGAGGCCAAAAACGATTTACTAAAACCATAGG
>JBHHWX010000488.1:0-4637 GCA_046756745.1 bacterium
GAGCCCGGATCTCAGCGGGCTGTCCTTTTCTTGTATAGATGTAAGTCCCGTAGGACTGATCCGGGGCTCCTACTTCATCGATGCTGATGAAATCATACGCTCCTTCGGGGCCGTTCCAGCCTATTTTAATCTGCGCTCCGACCACGACCTGTCTCGGAGCTGTCACGGTTGCGCTCTGAGGATACGCGCTTGGGGTGGTAAAAATCAGGGCAAACAGTATGGTTAGGCGATTCACCCTGCAACACGTCGATCTTGTACTCGACATAAGCATCTCCTATTTGGAATAAGTAAAGTGACCTTGCCCTGCACGGCATAATCAGCATTACCCGTCATACGGCTCAAGCACCTATAAAGGCTCCACTTTTAGTGGTTCCCGCCTCACGGTTTCGACGCAATTCGGTACATTGTCAGATGGGCTTTAAGCCCCGTCATCTGCGCAACGGTATCACCCTTCAAACTAATGCTTCCCGACTGAATGACGATTAGTAAATAGTTCTGAAAGACTCTGGCTAAGTTCGGAGAGTTGCTCGCCGCCATAGTCAGCATACCTAAGGATGCCTTTTTCGTCAATCAAAACATACAGTTGTATTCATTGAGAAGCTTGGAACTTGACTGCCCACAATCGGGATTTGAAGGTCTGTTTGAATCAAGCTGATTTTTGATCCATCCGGCTCAATTAGTTCTATAAGAAAGTTTTCGCCACACACAGGGATTATCTGCTCACCTTTCATCCACTCATCTTTTCCCAAAATACGGCCGTCATCATTCTGGTTGATGCCAAGACTGGTACCATTAACAAAGTCTTTTCGGTAAAATACTCCGTCATCGTTAATGTCTAAGACAGCAAAAAACTTCTTACAATTATTGTATTTCAAAGTGCCTTCAGCACGATAGTGAGGTCTCCAGTTGAATTGTTCGTGAACATTATTATTGCTCTTATGACGAAGATACGTAAATATGTAGGGTAATGTTTTTTCTTCACTATTTTGCCATTTCCGATTGACATTCACGTTAATAGATGAATCAGGCAATATCACTTGAGAAACTTCATCATCTAAATTACCGTCGTTGTCCGAGTCAACGCTAATTGAATATGCATTTACTGGGTCGGTCAGTTTCTGTGCAAGAACGAGAACTTTTCCGATCGATGGAAAATTGTCCATGCGATCACCTCATATACCTGGAAAACCTTTCAGCTATTTTCATATTGACCCTTTGAAGCATGGAACAGATACATTGATTTTTTCCACATGGTATTTAAAATTATTGCGAACAGGGAATTGAAAGGAAATTAACGGTTAGCAAAATGAAACGCAACCAAAAATTTGAACCCGTTCCGAGCAGAGGACGTCGATAATGCAAAGTTCTCAGAGAAAAAAGCGGGCACATAACAGAGAAAATTCTTAACCTTTACTTAAGGCATTGTTTTTAACGGCTCAATCCTGCCACCACCGTCAGATTCCTCACCCCGGAAAACGGGTTCGGAATAACAGAAACTGCCCTAATTTGCGAATTATTCAGGTTAAAGCTTCTTCTCTACGTTCCTCTGCGACCTCCGCGTTAAATGCTTATCTTGGCTTAGAGATTTGAGCTCCGAATTATCGACAAAGTGATGTGAAATTACTAAGCGCCTAAAAAGAACCGATATCATTCTCAAAATCAGGAAAACAACAACAGTAATTCTTAATATCGAGAAAGTTGTTTCCGAAACAAGCAATTCTTATATGCAGTTAACTATCTGTTAAATAGTTAGATAGTTACTCGATGATTTCTTTGGTATAGCCTTTGCCAAAACTGTATCAATGCCTCTGAATTAATTTCTTGTTTTTCCTGCTGAAATGTCTTTACTTTAAAAAAAGTAAAGACGAGTTTACCTTCTTAATGAAGCAGGATTTAACACAGAAATTTCTGGATCTCGCCGGCGTCATGTTTGTCGCCCTAAACACAAAAGGTGAGATCACCCTGATTAATAAAAAAGGCTGCGAAATCCTCGGATATGAGGAGTCGGAGCTCATTGGCCGGAATTGGTTTGATACCTGTATTCCGGGGCACAACAGAGAAGACCTCAAACTTTTTTTCAACCGTTTGTTAAAAAGGGAGATCGGAGTTGCTAAATATTTTGAAAATCCGGTTTTGACCAAATCGGGCAACGAAAGACTTCTCTCCTGGCATAACACTATGATTATCGACGAGAAAGGGAAACCAATCGGGACTTTAAGCTCGGGTCTGGATATGACGGAGCACAAACGCGCCGAAGAAATTGTGGTAGAAAATGAAACCAGGCTGCGCGCTATTCTGGACACGGCTGTGGATGGGATTATCACGATTAACGATAGGGGTATTATCGAATCTGTGAACAAAGCGGTGGAACGGCTATTCGGGTACCGCGCTCATGAATTGTTAGGACAGAATGTAAAAATTCTCATGTCCGGGGCTGACAAAGTCATGCACGACAGGTATCTTGCAAATTATATAAAAACCGGTTCCAAGAAAATCATCGGCATCGGCAGGGAGGTTGTTGGGTGTAAGAAAAATGGCAAAATATTTCCGTTGCATATCTCGGTGAGCGAGTTTTTTCTTGGAAGCGAGAGGAAATTCACTGGAATCGTGCACGATCTCACCGAACAAAAATCGTTACAGGAAAAAATTCTGCAGACCGAGCGACTGGCGATCATCGGCAAAATGGCGGCCAAAGTTGCCCACGAAGTCCGTAACCCATTGTCATCGGTCAGTTTAAACGCTGAGCTCCTCGAAGACGAGATTCAGAATTATGAGTCTTCAGACAACGAAGAAGCGAAGTCGTTAATCAAGTCGATGATTCAAGAAATCGACCGGGTCACCTCGATGACGGATGAATATTTGCAATTTTCGCGGCTGCCGGAATCAAGCCCGGAAAGAGAGACCTTTAAAACCGTCATCGATGAGATTGTGGAATTTTTGGGCAATGAGTTGAAACAGAAGAATATTGAACTTGTTTTCAAAGATTCCAATCCTCCTCAGGAAGTGTTGCTGGATCGTACGCAATTCCGCCGGGTTTTGATTAATCTTATGCGTAATGCCATCGAGTCGATGCCTACCGGCGGCGTGCTAAAAGTGTGGACGAAAAAAAACGAGCGCTTCGGTGTACTTTTTATTCAAGATACCGGAGTCGGGATTCCGGAAGATAAGGTCGATCATATTTTCGAACCGTTCTTTACAACCAAGGACTTCGGGACCGGGTTAGGGCTGGCCATCACCCAGCAAATCATTCTGGAACATGGGGGACAGATCTATTGCAAAAGCAAAGTCAATGTGGGTACCACGTTAAAAATTGAAATCCCATTGGCAGAGGTTTCATAAAAACTCAACTAACCCTGACAGAGTTTTTCAACAATGTCAATTTAGATAAGAACGAAAGATCAAAATGCAAACAAAATCCATACTCATTGTAGATGATGAAACGAGTGTTCGCGACTCTCTTCAGAAAGTACTCAGCAAGGAGGGTTACGTTACAAAAGTCGCCAGTTCGGGTAACGAAGCGATGAAAATATTCAGTAAACGGCACATCGATATTGTGCTGTCGGATCTCATGATGCAGAATGGCGATGGCTTTGAGCTGTTGCGCGCGATCAAACAGAAATATCCACATGCGGAAGTGATATTGTTAACGGGTTACGGTACGATTGAGAAAGCTGTGGAAGCCATGAAAGAAGGCGCTTACGATTTTATTACCAAACCTTTTAAAAAAGCCGTAATTCTAAATGCTATTGAACGCGCTATCGAACGACAAAACTTGACCGAAGAGAATAAATATCTCAAAATTCAGCTCACCAAAACCACGGATTTTCCACAAATCGTCGGTAAAAGCAGGGCGTTACAAGACGTAATGGATATGGTGGAACGGGTCGCCCCTTTGGTTTCCACGGTCTTGATAACCGGTGCGAGCGGAACTGGCAAGGAGCTTATTGCGCGTGCACTGCATCAAAAAAGTCCGCGCGCGAATAGACGTTTTGTGCCTATAAACTGCGCCGCAATTCCGGAAAATCTCATCGAGAGCGAGCTTTTCGGACACGTTCGCGGCTCGTTCACCGGGGCGATGAGGGACAAGGAAGGGCTTTTCAAGGTGGCGCATGGCGGAACTATCTTTTTGGATGAAATCGTCAGCGTGCCGCTCAATTTGCAAGTGAAGCTGTTGCGCGCCATCGAGCAAAAAGAGATTTTGCCTGTGGGCAGCACAAAACCAGAAACGATAGACATTCGAATCATTGCTGCAACCAATAAAAATTTAACCTCTGAAGTGGAAAAAGGCCACTTCAGGGAAGATCTGTACTACCGGCTAAATGTCGTGGGAATCACGATCCCGCCTCTAAAAGAGCGGGTGGCAGATATCGCCGAATTGGTGAATTATTTTATAAAAAACTACAACGCCCAACTGAACAAACAGATCAAAGAAGTGGATGAGCGGGTCATGAATGCGATGATGCGTTACGAGTGGAAGGGTAACGTACGAGAATTGGAAAACGCCATAGAACGCGCCATGATTTTATGTGATAGCAATGTTTTGACTTTTGAGCAGTTCCCACATTTAAATGCCAAGATAAAAAGCCCTAAAAAGTTCACCAAAGACCTGAAAAGTTCAGTCCGAAATTTTGAGCAGG
>JBHHWX010000489.1:0-4636 GCA_046756745.1 bacterium
ACGAGCAGATTGCTGAATATTGCCTGCTAACTTTCGTGACCGTTTTGGATTGAATAGTTTTTCAGTTTCTGCTGCTAATTTAAAATAACTTCCGAAGGCCACAAAAGCAAGCCAAAAAGTCAGTGACTTTTGTCGGCTCAAGCTGTCGTTATGCGGCAGAAGTGACTTGCTCATTGATTCAGATTTTTCTTGTTATTGCTAACTTAACTTTAACGCTTTAGTATCATACTATCTCACTAGCGCCATCTTTTTCGTCAAGAGAATTTCATCCATTCGTAATTGATAAAAGTACAAACCGCTGGCAACGCGTTGACCCTTCTCGTTCCTGCCATCCCAGACCGCCGCATGATAACCGGCCTGCCTGGGTACATCATCCACCAACGTGAGCACCTCCTCGCCAAGAACATTGTAAATCTTCAATGTCACGCGCCCTGGCGCCGGTAAGCCATAACGAATGGTCGTGGTCGGATTAAACGGATTGGGGAAATTCTGGGACAATTCAAAAGTACTCGGGATACTCTGTACTGCCGCGAGTTGTTCTTGCACAAAGTTAGGTTTACCCACCACTAGCTTTAGCCGCTTAGGATAGTTCTCTGAACCGGCAACAAAGTAACTATTTCTTTCCTGCAGATTCTGCGAGACGTTTAAAGCTTCATCCAACAGCCACATCTCTGGCATCAAGCCTTCCGAGGGTTCCAGACTATTGGAAGGCTGGAAAGTCAGATGCACCACATCTCGAATATTGGTCTTGACTTCGAACTCCCACACTTCTCCGTCCGAAGATTGGGGACGGAAATCGGTGCAGTAGTTTTCGCTTAGCGCGTCCCACTCTGGGTGTGGAAAGTAGACGGACACATATTCACCGATGACCGGCGGTTCCGGCCGGTCCTGCCCGTCCCAGGCGATGGCCGCATTTGCAGTTATCCCTGCTATGTTGTCGATGTCGCGGGCCTGTTGGCTCTGAGCAAGAATATGAATAGCCGAAACAGTCTTGGTGACGGCTCTCAAAGCTTCCTTCCTTGAAACGCGCGCTGACGCTGATAAATCGGGATCGACAAAGAGCGTATCCGTTGAAGTGGAATTGTTGAAGATGGCATAGCCTTCGAAAGGCTGCACGACGGTGACGGGTGCGTTGACAGGGTCGTTCCAACTGCCTGTGAAGAACCGGAATTCGGGAATTTCACCACTTGCCAAACGCATATTGCTTAAAGGTATGGAAAAATTGAATGGATTGCCAATGGTGTTCCACTGGGGATGCAGCGTAATCGCAAACTCCTGCAAAGTGGAATTGGAGGTACCGGCTCCGGTATCGATGACTTGATCAGGCTCTTTGACGATAAGCCAGAAGGCTTTGCCCTGCGTCATATTGGAGGTGTTGGGAAATTCCACGCGGTTCTGGTCGGCTCGAATCTCAAAGAAGCGCCATTTGAAGATATCGAATGGGCCTAAATCATCTTCGAATATAGCCCGCGGGTTCTTGTTTTCTAAGTCGATGGGCACAGAAATGAGCCGATAAGCGATCTGCTCGGAGCCACCAGGTTGAGCGGTGCCTTTTACTGCCCCCGGATCCGACACATGCACTTGAACCGAAAAGATGCTGTTAGTGGGTACCCGTGTTTGCACGCCAGCCAGGTCTGTGGCAGAAATGAAATACTCCACGCCGCGGGAATCGACGAATGACGCCGGGATGGTGCCATTAAAAGTGTTGTCGCTCCTTAGCATGCCGGCGGTGGTAAAGGCGATGCCGCCGCCCTGGCGGTAATTGAGAAACACGTTGGCGATGTCGAGGTCGTCGGAGGCATTCACCGTTAAGTTAATGACTTGGCCGCTTTCTTGCACGGTCGGCGGTGTGTGATCAACTACCGGCGGCAGATTGGCTTCCACAGTGACGTTAAACGTGAGGCTGCCGGAACCGCCCTTGCCGTCGTTGGCCGTAACCGTGATAGTGGCGGTGCCGGGTGCCTGCGCCGTTACGGTGAGCACGCTGCCGGAAACGCCGGCGGTGGCCACGCTGCTGTTGGAACTACCGGCTCGGTAGATCAAGGGGTCGCCGTCTTCATCGCTGAACACAGTAGGCTCAGCTTCGAGGTCGCGGGACAACGCCGGCCCGCCGACAATCAGCGTGGTATCGGAGAAGGCAACGTTCGCAATCGGCGCCCGATTGGCCACGGCTTCAGAAATAGTCAAAAACTGGTTAGGTTCAATGTTGGTCAGAATGTCGACGATGCCAGAAGGCCATTCGATCTTAATGGTGTCCACCACGGCGGCATCGCCAAGCCCGTATGCCGCGTGCAGATTCTGGCCTCCGGAACCACCGCCACTTTGGGCAGAGATTTCCCGCAGTTGCCATTTAGGCTGGCCGAAGACGGTCGCTTTGACCTGCACTTTGGCGCCGATGGCTGAGGTGTTGGAAGCCGTGCCCACGCACTTGATATTCAGCCAGCGGTTGCCTTCCGGAGCCAAGCTGTTGCTGTACAGTAAGTTGTTTTCGTTATTGGAGTTGGCCACAAACAGGTCCAAGTCGCCATCGCGGTCGAAATCGCTCCAGGCAGCGCCGTGGGAACGCCCGAAATCGTTGACGACAGCGCCGGTGGTGATTTTTGTGAAAGTCCCGTCGCCGCGGTTGGTGTATAAGAAATTGGTGCCGTCTTCGTTGGTGACCGACAGGTCCAGGTCGCCGTCGTTATCGAAATCTGCCCAGGCGCTGCCCAAAGAAGAACCGCCCTCCTTGACGACCGTTCCTGTGGTAATTTTGGTGAAGGTGCCATCGCCGTTGTTGCGGTACAGAAAATTGTTTTGATTGTTGCGGTTGGCCACAAACAAGTCCAAAACGTTGTCGCCGTCGAAGTCGCCCCAACTGCTGCCCATGGATTCGCCGCCATCGGTGACGATAACATCGTTGATGACTTTTGTGAAGGTGCCGTCGCCATTGTTGCGGTAGAAAAAGTTGTCCTGATTGCTGTCATTAGTGACAAACAAGTCAAGATCGTTATCTAGGTCGAAATCGGCCCAACTGCCGTGAGTGGAGTTGGCGCCGTCGGTGACTACCGGGTCGGCGGTGATTTTGCTGAAGGTGCCGTCGCCGTTGTTGCGATAAAGAAAGTTGTCCTCGCCCTGGTTAGCGACAAACAAATCTAGATTGCGGTCGTTATCGTAATCTCCCCAACTGGCGCTGAAGGAATTGCCGGCGTCTTTGACCAGGACGCCGCTGGTGATGCGCGTAAAAGACCCGTCGCTGCGGTTTTCAAGCAGGAAATTGTTTTGCTCTTCACCGTTGGCGATGAACACATCGAGGTCGCCGTCGTTGTCAAAGTCGCCCCAGGTACTGCTGAGGTGGTTGGCGGCGAAGTCCACCAAAGCCCCGGAAGTGATTTTGCTGAAACTGCCGTCCCCGTTGTTGCTATAGAGGAAATTTTTCTGGTTTTGGTTGGTAACGAACAAATCGAGGTCATCATCGTTGTCGAAGTCGGGCCAACTGGCGCTGGTGGAGTTGCCGGCGTCGGCAGGGATCTCACCTGAGGTGATGCGGCCCAACGCAAACGGCGTGACGTTTATTTCATTGGAAAAGGAGCTTTCTTGCAAGCTCGCGTCCAAGGCGGTAATGCGGAAGAAATAGGTGGTGCCGTTTGACAAACCGCTAATGGTTTTTGTGGCATTGGGCAGGCCGTCGACGGAATCGACCACGGTGGTGGGATTGGGCGCCGTGCCGCCGTAGATGCGATTGCGCAGGAAATCGATTTCGGTGTTGAGGTTCCAGTTTAAAGTCGCCTGCTGGTCAGCGGGCTCTGCCTCGAGGGTTTTGGGTACGGCAGGCAACAGGTCGGTTTCGGTGATGGTTAGAAACTGGTCGGCAGTAATGTTGGTGAACACTTGGGTGGTTTTGGACGCCGGCCAGAACACAATGAGTGAGTCGATGACCGTGGCATCGCCTAAACCGAATTCGACGTTGAGGCTGTTTTGAGCGTATGCACCCGTTTGCCCGGAAATTTCTTCAATTTGCCAAACAGAAGAACTGTTTATAGTAGCTTTTGCCCTCACCTTTGCGCCAATTGCAGACGTGTTTGACAGCGTACCGATACATTTGACATTGATCCAGTGGTTGCTACTGCCGTTGTTTTGATATAAGAAGTTTTTGTCCCCTCCAATATTAACAACGAAAAGATCTAGATCTCCATCATTGTCAAAATCTGCCAACTACCCCCATCTGAGAATCCTATATCGCTAACAACATCGCCCGTGGTTATTTTAGTGAATGTTCCATCGCCATTATTGGTATACAAGAAGTTACTCGTATTGGCCCGATTAGCGACAAATAGCTCCAAATCGCCATCATTGTCAAAGTCGCTCCAGCTAGCTCCACCGCCGCTGCCTCTATCGTTGACGACAATATCAGATGTTACTTTCGAAAAGGCGCCATTGCCATCGTTTCTATACAGTAAATTGTTGTTAGCATTGGTAACGAATAAATCTAATTTACCGTCATTATTAAAATCACCCCAACTACCTGCTATTGAAGGTCCACCATCGTTCACAACACTTGTCGTAATCTTAGTGAAGGTGCCATCTCCATTGTTGGAATATGTATCCATCCGGCCAACCGCATCTTGGAATTGCTTTAAAAAAACGCTAAGCTTGG
>JBHHWX010000490.1:0-4632 GCA_046756745.1 bacterium
ACGGCTTTTTGACCATGACATTAGCGCCAATTCTCTTAGTCGTGGGCTATTGTGTGATTATCCCAATAGCAATCCTTTACTCAGGGAAAAGCAAATCTAAAGAACGGAATTGATTTCAAACTTTGGGGACCGTGGTGTAGCTTGGTTATCACGCCGGCCTGTCAAGCCGGAGATCGCGGGTTCAAATCCCGTCGGTCCCGCAGAGGTTTTGTCAAAAAAGCCATTACAATTGTAATGGCTTTTTTGGTGCCTACAACAAAAACTGTTTGCAAAATTTTGATTTTATCTTAACTTTGTGTCTGCTTGTGTTTATCGCTATTTTATATATAATGTTGGCACACTTTTTAGGACACCGGGAATGCGACTTACAGATATTCTAAGCGAAGACCGCGTCAAAGTACCGTTAGAAAATGTTGAGAAAGATAAAATAATCGAAGAGATGGTAAACCTGATCGACGATTCGATCAAGCTGGACAACAAATCTCAGATCTTAAAAGCCGTGCTTGACAGGGAAGCCGTTATGAGCACCGGGGTTGGAGAGGAAGTGGCAATCCCTCATGGCAAATCGAACGGAGTCAACGATATCATCGCCGCGTTGGGGGTGACCAAGCAGCCTATCGATTTTAAATCTTTAGATGATAAACCCGTTCGTTTGGTATGGCTTCTGGTTGGTCCGGAAGATAAAACCGGCCCGCATCTGAAAGCGCTCAGTAGAATTTCACGATTGATGCATAAGAAAGATTTTAGGCAGCGGCTCATCAAAACCAACGTACCCAAGCAGCTTTTAGAGGTGATTACATCTGAGGAAGAAAAATATTTTTAACCTGAATAATTCCTAACGCAGCAAAGCCGCAACCCAAATTGATCCGAACATTTATTAGGGCAAAGCGTCTCATTCAGTGGAGTCATGGAGCACTGGTTCATGGAGTAAGAGATGGCCATGTTGCAAACTCGCAAAACTTCATAGCTCCAACAATCCAATACTCCGCTGGATACAGCAGCCCTTCTGTTTGAACAAGACTCCCTCATCATCATTCAGCAATTTTGATTTCTAAAAATAAGCTAAAATACTTTTCATCTTTACGATTAAAAAAGAACCGGCAGGAAACCGGATTTTTTTTAGTTGAAGGATTACGACTCTGCGAAGAACTCTTCGCATCGAAATACCCTGTTGAAAAAGTATTCTACAGCTCACCCTTTTTAGAAGCCTCCCGCGGGGAAAAGTTAATAGCACAATTCAGGGGCGCCCACGTTTCCGTTGAAAATATCCCGCAGAAAAGCCTGAAAAGTTTGACCGACACAGTACAGCCACAAGGCATCGTCGCCGTTGTCAAAAAGAAAGCGTTTGATATCGAAAAGTTGAAAAAAAAGCAAAAAGGCAATCTTGTGGCCGTGGATAGGATAAACAATCCGGGTAATCTTGGCACGATTATTCGCACCGCGTGCTGGTTTCATGTTTCGGGACTTTTATTAAGCTCACATACCGTTGACTATACAAATCCAAAGGTTGTGAGAGCAAGTATGGGCGCCGTTTTTCACCTTCCTGTATTCGATCAATTGGACTTGTCAAAAACTCTTTTTGATTTTCAAACAATCGGATACCGGTTATATGTCACTGAAATTTCAGGGAGCCGGGTATATACACAAGCTAATTTTTCGAAAAAAAATATCCTCGTTTTGGGAAATGAAGCAGGCGGGGTTAACAATTGTGTTAAATTGTCTGCCGCTTCCCGGATAACGATTCCCAAAGTCGGGACAGGAGAGTCTCTCAATGTCGCCGTAGCTGCCGGCATTGTCTTGGCTGAAATGGCCTTAAAAAAAATCAAGCATAAAGGTTGAATGTCATGCAAGAAGATACAGCGCATCCTGGGGTTGCAGTCTGTTTGGGTTTAATTCTCATTGGCTTCTTTTTCGCGGGAGTCAGCAGTGTTTTTGCAATCCAGCTCTTTTCTTCGGTACGGCTCTTTCTCGGCGAAGTGATGATAATCGTTCCCGCTCTCTATTATCTACACAGGAAAAAATATGACCTGAAACAGGTCTTTCGAATTCATAAAATTGATAGAGCCACCGTCATTGTGACTATTTTATTAGGAATATCTGTATCGATTTTAATGGATGAGCTGGATAGAATTATCGGTTTATTTATCAAAGTTCCTTCCGAGCTCGAAAAACTTTTTTCCGACATCCTTAAAGCCGAATCTCCTCTCGAATTCCTATTGTTATTTCTGGCAGCGGTGATTGCCGCGGCTGTGATTGAGGAGATGTTGTTTCGAGGTTTGCTGTTAAAATCGCTGGAGTCCCGATTCGAAGTTCCACATGCGATTTTCTTTTCAGCTTTAGCTTTTGCCTTTCTTCACCTTATGCCGTGGCTGCTGCAGATTCTCATACTCGGTCTGATTCTTGGGTTCTTAGCTTGGCGGTCCAACAGTATTCTCCCAGGAATTATTCTGCATGCTGCGAACAACGCTTTTGCTTTGGTGTTTCTGAATAGCACGCCCGAGACTTTTCAATGGTATAACTGGCACTCCCATGTTTATCCTCCGATTTTAGTTGTGGCTTCCGCGATAACCTATTACGGATTCAAAGGTTTTTACCGGTTGACAGAACGCGAGGACCCTTCGTCTCCTATCGTTGGACAATAAACTCCGAAAAGTTCGTTTTTATTTTCGATTTCTCAACTATTGTTTCCGCAAAAAACCAGGCTTGTTCTTAATATACTGTTGAAAATCGCACCTTTGAACTCGCAACTCTGGTTAAACCTTCTCTTATGACGAAAATTTTGATGCTGAACGAGGAGCTCGGCTCTCAGATGCAGATTTACTTAGCGCTTTGTGATTCCTATAAGATTGAAATCGCTGAAAACGTCGAGGCGGCCATGTATCTGCTCAGGAAAATGAAGCCAGAGATTTTATTGATGGAGTACCATCTCGATCAATTAACCACAAATGGAAAAACCGGGATGGACTTCATCAAAAAGGTGAAGAAAAAGTATCACCATCTCAAAGTCGTGACAATTTTGGATGATAAAGACAAATCAATAGAAAATACCATCCAAGAGAATGGCGCGGACGGAGTGCTGTACCGCCCGATCCGAAACAAAAAATTAATGATCGATGTAAGAAAATTAGCAGCGCCCGTCGCTGCTTAATCCTTAATCCCTGTGACAACTTAGCACGGGCACCATGATAAAACCGGGATTAGGGGGAGGCCAGCATCTGCATGCGATGCTGGCCATTTTTATTTTTAGGAGGATTTTTTGAGCAGATTATGACGTTTTGAAAAGTGAGGATTGACTTTGAGTTTGTGTTTTTCAAAAATGGCTCTAAAGTCCTCAAAACTTTCTGTCAGAAGACTTACGGTAGAATTGTATCCATATTGCAGGATGGTTTTTCGGGAATCGAAATCCATCAAGCTGTGGAGAAACAAGATTTCGTCAGAAGCCTTTGGCTGAATCCGCAGGAAGTCAACTTCCGGATGTTCTTTTCTGAAGTGTTCAAATCCCAGCTCAAAGCGGGTTTTGGTTTCGATTCGCCGTGCTTGGTCGCTGATCAGCCCGACGCCTTTTTGTGATAACCGGGCACAATCTCCATCGAAAGTCGGCAGGCAAACTTTTGAAAGATCGTTTTCAAACGGCATCGTTGGGTTGATGACAACAATCAATCGCGCCCCATGTTTTAATGCAATGTCGAGGTGTGCGACTTTACCGGTTGAGCCGTCGATAAAATCATGTTCGTTGATGCGGTATGGGCGGAAAAAAATCGGAACCGCTGCTGACGCTGCCACAGCTTTTGAAATAGGAATGTTGTCGATTCTCTCTTCCCCAAATACCCAACGCACTCCGGTGTCCAACTCGATCGCCGGGATGTACAATTCTTTTTTGAGATTTCGGAAATCGTTGGTTTTGCCCTCGGGATAAAGCAGGCTGGACATAAACTTGTCCAATCTTTTCAAAGAAAAAATTCCAGGCGGGATAAATTCCTGCATAATAGAAAGCAAGTCCATGAAACTGGCGTGCTTGCGATTGACCCAACCGTAGTGAACTAAACTTGGAAAACGTTTAAAAAGCGGGATGAACGATTGAAAAAACTCTGTCCAATTCAGGTCATAAATATTTTTTCGCCTGAAGTCGAAATAAGGATGGTTCTCTTCGATAACGCCGTCATATAACTCACGCGAGGTGTAGCCGTTTGCAACAAGCGCCGAAATCACTGCCCCGGCGCTGACCCCGACAAAGATATCGAAGTCGTTCACGGTTAAAGAATCGTCTAAAAACTCGTCGAGCGCTTTCAGGCAGCCGACTTCGTACATGGAGCCGGTAATGCCGCCGCCGGCTAAATTCAGTGCAGTTTTGTTTTTCTCTTTTAAGCGCAAAGTGGTGTCTTTCGCATCTAAACGGTCTTACTTTACTTACCAAACGACTTTCACGGCCTGACTATTCTTCTCTGCAATGAATACTATCTCAGCAAGAACAATAATAGGAATATAAAGAAGGGCTTTGCCGGACTCTACCTCCTCCAAGACAGCAGAAGCGGCTCGGCTTAGTTTGGGAGAATTAGATAAATACCAAACATAGGGGGGGGTGTCAATACAATAGACCTTTTGATTCTTCATTCAAAACTTTGTATATTCGTA
>JBHHWX010000491.1:0-4632 GCA_046756745.1 bacterium
GTTGATCGCGTGATTCGTGATAGCCCTGCCGATCGATATGGCATTAAACCGCGCGATGTGATCCTCGTAATCGATGACGAAAATGTCAGCAAAAGTAACCAAATTCAAGCGATTATTGCAAGAAAGAGTCCCGAAGATGTCATACATGTTGTTCTTTTCCGCGCTGGCAGGGAGATGGATATAGACGTGAAGCTGCAAAAAAGGGAAACGAGTCTAAGCTCTTTTGCCAGCAACCGGTCACCCCAAAAATTCCGGAATTTAGGCATCAGGTGTGAATCCTTGACAGTCGAAAGAGCTGAAAGACAGAACTATACCGGTCTGTCTGGCGTCGTTATCACGCAGATCGAGCGATTGAGCCCGGCAGACGATGCCGGCATGAATGAAGGCGACATCATCATTGAAATCGGTCAACATCCGATTGAAAATAAAGCGGATTTTCTGAAGACTCTCTCTGCAATGACCGCAGGGACGGTCGCAATTTTTCGAATTATTCGAAACGGAGAAGAGTCTCATATCTTTGTTAACATTCCCGGTTAGAACACGTTGTCTTGATCTCCTGTAAAGCCATCCACACATTTATCACTGAAATTGCTGGACGCACTGATTTCTCCTGTCGTAATGACAGAGGCGGCGGTTTTTTTGTCAAATACGAAATCGTAAAATAAGAATCATGAGAGTTTCTATGTCTGGCATACATTTTGCAAAATGTATCACTTCTTGATAATCTGCCTTTATGTCAGGAACGAAATTATTCACTATTTTATATTCCTAAAAGAATCATTGTTCTGATGCCGAAACAAGACTATTATCAGATTCTGGGTGTGGATGAGAATACGACTTCAGACATTATCAAGAAAGCTTATCGACGCCTTGCTAAGGAATACCATCCCGATGCTCACCCCGGTGATAAGCAGGCTGAAAAAAAATTTAAAGAAATTTCCGAGGCCTATAGCGTCTTAGGAGATGCAAAGAAAAGAGAGCAATACGACCAGATGCGAAGGTACGGGTTCACAGGGCGGCCAGGAGGTGGAGGATTTTCTTCGGATGTAGGGATCGATTTGAGTGATTTGTTTGGCGGTTTTGCGAAAACCGGGCAAGGTCGTTCGTTTCGACAGAGTTCGCTTAATTTAGACGACTTCTTCAGTTTTGGAGGGTTTGGAGATCTTTTTACACAAATCTTCGATAGGGAAAACGGATTTGCTCAGGCCGGGACGCGCCGTTCTGCCGGCGCCGATATCCTGGCAAATCTGGAAATTCCTTTTGAAACGGCGGTTTCAGGAGGGGACGTTATTTTTTCGATCAACAAAGAGGTCCTCTGCGAAAGCTGTAAAGGGACCGGTGCGGAAGGCGCGAAAAATCCCGAAGCATGCAAAGCGTGCGGTGGCTCTGGTACTCTTTCCAAAGTCCAAGGTGCTTTTGTTGTTAACAGACCTTGTCCGAGCTGTTTGGGAAAAGGGAGTGTGATAAAAAAAGCGTGTAAAGTGTGTGGCGGAAAGAGGAATGTAAAAGCGGATAAAAAATATTCCATTAGAATTTCTCCCGGTATGGGGGATGGTAAAAAAATAAAATTGAAGGGTGAGGGAAATCCCGGCAAAAATGGAGGTGCAGCGGGAGATCTGATATTAACAATGAAAGTCGCTTCGCATCGTTTTTTTAACAGTGAGGGTCTGGATATTTATTGTGAAATTCCTATCGCAAAAGAACAAGCCGAGAAAGGAGCAAAAATTAGAGTCAAAACTGTTTACGGGGAAAATGTCCAGTTGAATATTCCACCGAATTCTCTCGGCGGTAAAACTTTCCGGTTGAAGGGAATGGGGATCAAACGCAATGATGAGAAGGGTGATCAATATGTCCGGATTAAGGTATCCTAAGCCGGAATCTCATCCTTTCAAGCACGAGATTCCCAATAAGAGCATTCGGGAATGACAAGCAAAGGCCGTTTTCGTTCAAACGGGAGTTTTCGTGATGGAACTTCTTTGACAATAGGGGGTTTGTAAAGTTGTTAAATAGAAATGAGTCATAAAAGTAGGCAGGAGTTTATACAATGAAACAGAATAACAAGAAAACCCTTATTATCAGTTTTTCAATTGTTATCGGAATTTTTATTGGACTTATTCTTGCGTCTAATTTCGACATGACGCAGATTGGTATGGCGGAAAACAAGGTCGTTTCTTCTGAAGCTGCTGAAAGCTCAGTATCCTCAGAATTCGTACCTCTATCCAATTCTGATCTGGAAAATACTAGCCGGGCCTTTGTGGCGATAGCAAAGAAGGTTACACCGACAATTGTCTCGATTACCAGTGAAAAAGTAATCAAGGTTCGTGACCCCTTTTCGAATCTTTTCAACGATGACTTTTTCCGGCGCTTTTTTCGGGGCCAAGGAAGAAGAAATGGCGAACAAGAATACCGGCAGCAAGGATTGGGCTCTGGTGTTATCGTTTCACCAGAGGGGTATATTATTACCAATTATCATGTCATAAAGGACGCGGATGAAATAGAAGTCGTCTGGAATGACAAAACTCATCCAGCCAAAGTGATTGGAACGGATTCGGCCTCTGACATCGCTGTCATCAAAATCGACAAGAAAAATTTACCCGCGATTGCTTTGGGAAACTCTGATAAGCTGGAAGTCGGTGAGTGGGTTCTTGCTATCGGCAGTCCTTTTAATCTCAGGTTAGAACATACGGTCACATCCGGTATCATCAGCGCGAAGGGGCGTTCTTTAAACCTGAGCAATGAATTGACTTACCAGGATTTTATCCAAACAGACGCCGCGATTAATCCGGGAAACAGCGGAGGCGCTTTGGTGAATATTCATGGTGAATTGATTGGCATTAATTCCGCTATTTATGCGGGTAGTGGCGGAGGGAATATCGGCATCGGTTTTGCCATACCAATTAATTTAGCCAAACGGGTCATGGATGATCTCATCGTCTACGGAAAAGTTGTTCGTGGTTATCTTGGAGTTGTTGTCAATACCCCCGACGATGAGATGGCCGAAGCTTTGGGACTTCATGACCATAAGGGAGCTTTGGTTCAAGAAGTTCAAAAAGGCACACCAGCTGATAAAGCCGGTTTGAAAAGGTTAGATGTTATTGTTGAGCTCGACGGGAAAAAAGTGGAAGACCACTACGCGCTCACAAATATGATCGGCTCTTATGCCCCTGGAAGTCGAATACGTCTAAAAATCATACGGGATGGACGTCCCCGTCGTTTAGAAGTTGCTCTTGATGAACGGCCGGGATTTGAGGAGAAAATTTCCTCCCAAAGCCATGAGGGTAAAATGTTAGAGAGATTGGGCTTGGAGTTGAGTAACCTGACGGATCGTCTGGCAGAACGATATGACTATGAAGGTGAGGAAGGAGTCCTTGTGACCAATGTGCGGAGAGGAAGTATTGCCGAAGAAAAGCAAATTCGCGCCGGGGATCTGATTAAAGAGGTCAATAGAAAAATCGTTACTTCCGTAAAGGACGTCAAAAGGATTGTAGAAAAACTTCCCGAGGGGAAAATCGTTTTGTTTCAAATTCGGCGAGGTTCAAGAAATCAATTTATCGCTATGAGGGTACCAAAGCGCTAAGGAAAATGAGATCGTTGTTTTTTTGTTTATCCAGTTTTTTAGAATATGGAGTTTCATATTTAGAATTTCCGGCTTGTCCGGGTTAGGATAATAAAAGGAAGGTAAGCATGCCAACTTATGATTATTTGTGCAACGATTGCGAGCATCGCTTTGAAGAGTTCCAGAGTATTACCGCGAAAGCGATTGAAATTTGCCCAAAATGTAAAGGCTCGGTACGGCGTTTAATCGGCTTGGGAAATGGATTTATTTTCAAAGGCTCTGGTTTTTATATAACGGATTACAAAAAATCAAACAGTATATCAGGTTCCTCCTCTTCAGAGAAGAAAGAGAGTAAAGCGGGGAGCAAATCAGAGAAAAAGAGTTCTGAAAAGAGTGACACAAAAACAACATAAAACGATATTACGAATTCCATTGAAAGGGTGTTTTGACACCCTTTTTTTATTGGAGCCTGACATGATGTCAGATTTGACAGGTTTTTTCTGCAAGTCACGTTAAGTATCTTGTTATTGCAATTTGCATCATCTTTTTTAATAACAGATAGTTAAGCAGATTATAAATATGAAGTGGCATAGTCTTTGCTTAATGAACAGAACATTCTGAGTGATGACATTTTTTCTGAATTTATAGAAACCGAACGGAGGTTATTTGATGGGTAAAATTATCGGTATCGATTTGGGGACGACCAACTCTTGTGTCGCGGTGATGGAAGGTGGTGAACCGGTAGTGATTCCAAATGCCGAGGGTACAAGGACCACTCCATCGATGGTTGCGTTTTCAAAAAATAGCGAACGGCTCGTTGGGCAAGTAGCAAAAAGACAGGCGATTACCAATCCGAATAATACCATATATTCAATCAAGCGATTTGTGGGGCGACGCTTTGGCGAGGTTGGCTCTGAAATTGAAGAAGTTCCCTATAAAATTATGAAGGGTTCGAATAATGTCGTCAAAGTGAAAATCGAAGATAAGGAATATTCGCCACAAGAAATTTCGGCAATGATATTGCAGAAAATGAAACAAACTGCTGAAGATTATTTAGGGCAGAAAGTCACAGCAGC
>JBHHWX010000492.1:0-4630 GCA_046756745.1 bacterium
AGCGGAGTCTATGTGTATAAACTGAATGTTGACAACCGGATTTTCGGCAAGAAAATGCTCCTCCTGCGCTGACTCGAAATACTAACTAAAATATTAGAATTTATTGTATTTGTTTCGGATTTCGTTTTTTTCGAATTTCGAAATTCCTTTTCGCGGCATCCTATACAAAAAGGGTCAGGTCCTATCGCAATAGAAGCATTTTCTTCACCCTGATAACATCCCCCGCTTTCAATTTATAAAAATAAAAGCCGCTGGAAACCTGATCGCTTGAGCTGTTCTTGCCATTCCACAGAATTCGATGCGCGCCGGCAGCCTGTTTCAGGTTAACAAGTGTGCGAACCTTTTGCCCAAGCAGGTTATAGATGGATAATTCCACCTCACCCGCTGCTGCGAGCTGATAACGAATCTTGGTCTCGGGATTAAAAGGGTTGGGGTAGTTCTGCAGCAGTTGGTATGTGAATTTGCTGCGTTTGCGGAGACCGGTAATCTTGTCTCCTATGATGTAAGTATGCCTCGGCCTGGTCTCGAAATTGTTTGTGCCCTGTAGCGTGGTTCCTGCCGTGATATCTTTGATAGTTACCCCTGGCATCACAGGATACGTGAAGCGTTCGAACGCAAAGAGCACCACTTCACTCGAGCCGCTGTTGGTCCATTCGACGCCCTGCCAGGAATCGCCAATGGCTATCAGTTTTCGGCGCTGCATTTTATCCAACACACGCATATAGTCCTGATTCGCCTGGGTGATGCTGGCGCGATCTCCTTGGGATAATTTATTGAACTCTTTCATGTCCGGAATACCGACGACGCCCTTGGATGCCAGCGCCCGGTAATAACTTTGCGGTTCAACAAAAACATCCGCGACATAGCGATACAGTCCATACTCCCGGCCACGAATTTTATCGAGGTCGCTCGGTACTGGCGGTTCATGGCCAAAGCCAGAGGTGGAGAGACCGAGCGGCCCGCAGCCTTCGATGTACACTTCGGTCAAGCCCATTTGCCAGAAATCAGTTTGCATGGCCAGAGTTCTATCGAGAAGCGGCGCCGGCTGCCGGTCGCGGGCGTCCGGCAGAAATCCAAAGGTCAGGAACGAGTCTTGCCAGATGCCATCGAAAGGCACATTTGAGTGAACATTGTGGTATTGCCCGATAGCGTAGTCGTAGTAACCGCTGTTCTGGCTGACGCCGGTCACGTCGGGATAGCCGAAATCTTCCGGCACGCCGTCAGCGCGCCATTTGATCCATTCCGGATGATCGATCAACAACGGTGAAGAATTGGAGAGATGACCGGGCGAAGACCAGAGTACGATTTTGATGCCAAGCTCATGAGCGCGGGCAACCATTTTTTTCAGTAAATCTTCGCCGCCGCTGGCTTCGCTGACCTCCAGCCGCCAGGGAGCATTTGCAGAGCCGCCGCTGTAACTGCCGGGCAGGTAGCGCTCCGGCGAGTAATCTGCATCGCTTTCCCAGGGCGCTTGCAGGAAAATGACACGAATTCCCGTTGCCGCTGCTTGCGCCAGTTCATCATCCATTAACTTTTCGAACCAGAATGTCCCGACGCCAGCCAGCCCCTGTTCGATATAACGGTTAAAATACTCCTGACCCGGCCAGGCCCAAAAATAGGTAGGCTTCGGCTCCGTGAGACCCAACCCGAGCGGCTGGCGATATTGAGCGGACAGCGCATCACACACGTTGGTCCATTCATCGACGGCGGCCCATTTCGTCGGCAAGGTTTCGGTCGACCAAAGCCAATATTTGACCGGGGTTTCCCGGACAGAGCCAACGCCAAGGGGTATTCTGAATCCCAGAAGATGGCCGTCTGCATCATCTTCCACCCAGACATTTGCACCTACAGGCTGGTCAAAAAAGCTCACCGACGCGCCGGCGGCTCCGCCGGCAAAATAAAACGGCTGCATATGGCCAAAATACCATCCTTCATCATAGCGAAAGGGCGCTCCGAAACCCACTTTGCTTTCAACCCACTTGCCCCAGGTTTGCGCAAACGCCCAATCGCCGGGACGGGCGCTGGCCGGTTCAACAATAAAGAGCATGACGGCTTGTTCCAATCCGGTTAAGCGCACGTGCCAGCCAAGTCCCTGATAACCGGTTTCGCCCAGATTCATAGCGACGGGGGTGAAAATCCATTCGAGTTCACCGGTCTCTTGACCGTCATCAATCTGAAAGCGCAGGATCACTGATTCAGATTCGATACGATAGCCGAGATAGGGCGTTTGCCCGAGCTCCAGGATATGCTCCTGGCGTTGGCCGCGCGCCGGCCAGTCGCCGCCGTTGGCCTGCCGTTCCAGCAAGTAGCCGGGCCAGTCGGATATTCCGCCGACCTGATCGTCGCTGAGAATTTCTAGTACCGGCATTGGAAGCGGCGAATCGGTCGGCCTGGAAAGGATATTTCGTCCGCTGACAACCAGTGATTCAATACCGGCAACCCCCATTCCTTCCTGCCGGCGCAGCGACATGCTCACGTCCTGCGGGAAGGTGATTTTGATGGTTTCCGCGCTGACAATCACCGACATAGATTGTGCGAAAACGCATTCCCCGAGGGTCAGCCACAACAGCGCCATCCAAA
Source organism: bacterium (assembly GCA_046756745.1). Lineage (GTDB taxonomy): Bacteria > Zhuqueibacterota > Zhuqueibacteria > Oceanimicrobiales > Oceanimicrobiaceae > JBHHWX01. Next base: position 2,581 of record JBHHWX010000492.1, read on the forward strand.
AAAGTGAAGAAGAGAGGGTTTTTAGCCTGGTTGAATTCATCATCGTTGTTTCTCCCGATGTGTTAAACGGATTTTGTCTGAACGAAAACTGCGTGAGGCGGTCACTGCGAGCGTTTTTCAGCGAAGCAGTCTCCCTCCATTACGCCTTATCGTTACCCACAACGCCTGAAAATAAATTTTCAGGCTCATAGCTCAAGTCGGCTGAAGCCGACTATCTCCGGCCTTAACTCAACCAGGCTCAGTCATCTTTAGATGACTTTAGCTATGAGGCCCGAATTTTAATTCGGGGCGGGTCAGCCCGCTTCAACGAAAGATGTGGATAACGATAAGCCATTACGCAGGAGATTGCTTCGTCCCGCAAAAAAAACGCGGGTCTCGCAATGACAGCTACGGCTGTTTTGGCAGTTTTCTGTCAGGCACTATTTAATTTATTGGTCGTTCTACCTCTCCAACTATATGACAGCGGCTGCAAAATATTAGCATCTGTGCAACGAATCACAGGGGATATCAAAGAAATGGCTTGTTTTTGACGGGATAACAGGATTCTCAAGACGTACAGGATTTTATTTTCAAGAATTTTATTAAACGGCTATCGGAACACCTGTCGGTTTGGTCTTAAACTATAGGCCAAAAAAAGGTGAAGTAAAAAAGAATAGTTAGAGTTTTCCCAGGAGAAGAGTCATCCTGTAAATCCGGTTTATCCTGTTATCCGGTCAATAATATTCGGCACAAAACTCCCATCATTGACCCACCCAGGCTAAAATACCGCATATGGGTAATTGATTTTTCACCAGAACAAATGTAGATTCGCACACAGTTGCAACAATTTTGTAAACATCAAACGTGAGACGTGAATCGCGATAATAGTATGAACTTAGTTTATGGAGATTCCACATGAAGCGCCTACCGTTACTACTCGTCTTTTTTATCGCTACGCCGGTCGCAGCGCAACATCAGGGCAAGCTCGCTTCCGCGTCCGCGCTGGAGGTGACGCTCATGCTGGACGAATCCTCTCCGGTACGGACAGGGGTGGCGACGGCGACGTTGGTGGTCACTGCCCGCGCCGACGTTCACAATGCCGTCATTCGCTTCGATGCCGACGCCGGCTTACGGCTGGAAGGCCCTACCCAACGCTCCATCGAATTTCTGCGTGCGGGGGAGACGCAGCGATTCCGCGTCCGGGTTTGGCTCGACAGAAGAGGCCGCGCCAGGCTGCGCGCCAGCGTGACCGCTACGGCTTCGCCGAACAAAGGCGCCTTGAGTCGGGGGGGCGCCGCGGCGCTCTACTTCCTGGTCAATGCGGGAGAAACCTATGTTTCGCCAGGCAGCTTTTACGCGGCGCGGCTCGACAGCGTGAACCACGTCTTCGGCGGGCCGCAGCCAGGGAACGTGGCGTATGAAGATGCCCTGCTAGAGCTGCGCTCGCTGCGGCTTCGGCCCACGGTCGTGCGGCAGAAAGGCGCGGTCAGGACCGGGGCGAGTCTCACCATTTCCGGCACCCTGCGCTGGACTGACTCCGCAGGCAAGTTACATCCGATTCGTTTCGCCGATCTCAAAATCTGGGACCAGGACACGGGGCCCGATGACCTGCTCGGCTCCTCCAGAACTAACGCCGCCGGCTTCTATTCCGTAACAGTAGAAAATCAGGTACTTGACGATATAGACGTTTTCTTGCAACTCGCGGCCCATAACGACCAGGTGGACGTGGTTCCGCCCGGCAAACGCAACGCGGCGGGCGAGATCGATGAGTCGATCACCATCTTTACGGTGCCTGTGAACGACGTTACTGCCAGCTTAGACATCAGTCTCGATGTGCCGCCCGTGTTCGCTGGCAATGCTTTTTCCATCTTCGACGGACTGATCGTTGCGGCGCAATTCGTCGAAGGGCTGCTGGGCGGGCCGCTGCCGGTCATCCCGGTGGAGTTTCCGGGCAACCGCGGCGTCTCTCTGGTTGATGACGTGCCGAATCTGCACATGGAAATAATCGAAGTGGATAAGTGGGACTGGGACGTGCTGCACCACGAATACGGACACGTGGTCGCCCGTACCA
>JBHHWX010000493.1:0-4580 GCA_046756745.1 bacterium
CAACATCGTAGATTGTAAAGTCATCATCAATCATTTCCTTTCTTGCATGAACAGTTACCACATAGTCACGCTTGCGAACCTTTTCTCGCATTCGTATCAGCACTCGTTTATGCACTTGGATTTATGGCCTTATTTAGGTATACATTTTTCCCCAGAATTTAGTAAAAAAAAGCTAAAGTTCCCAACTCATTCGTTGATATTTTTAGCTCTTCTCCACAAGCTCTCAAAAAGTGTTCGCTTGTATGTTGCCAATAGAAAAACGCACGAACCAATATTCTAAAGTTTTACTGCGTTTTTTGTAGCGACTTTAGTATATTTGTCGCTTGACTTGTATTGTCTTCAATTTGAATAAGTAGGCGTACAGTCTGAGATGCAAGAACCAGCCCGAGGCCGACAGGGATGCCAATTATAGTGATACATAGAATCCAACCTAACCTCTCGTAAAACGTGGTTATGAAAACAAGTGTTTTGAATTTGTCGGCAGCTTTCGCAGCACCGTAGGGCTTAAAAAAGGAATTAGCATAATATAATAGCCAAAATCATTAGCAGTGGAACGATGCCGAAAAAGGGGGCGCCACGGGAAGGCGCAGATTGACCCATGAAGATAAGGGATGAGATAGAAACCTTGGCGAATAGGATGATTTCTGTTTTGAATAACTTTTCATTTCCTTTCTCCTGTTTGGGGGCTTCTGTAGATTGTGATTCGCGCTAACTATGTTTGGATCACGCCTAAGGTCAACCTTCGCATGTCTATATATAGACACTTTTTTGTGGCCATTCCTTTAGAAGGAGCTGTCTATATTTAGACATTCTCAATCTACAAATCTGTGTTTCAGCCCTAATTGCAACACCCTCCCATCGGGGAGCTCCCATTCCTTTTTTTGCTTGTTCCAAGTACCGCCCCAGCGGCTTTCACCAAACGACCTAAGCGAACTTCGCCGTATTCAACTTGCACGTTTACAAGCGATGGCATCGTTAATCTGGCTTTTCTAGCTTTTTAGAGTGGACTCACAAATTATTTCTTTCTCCTTTTGTTCTTCTTCTTAACGGTTGTTTTCTTGCCGCCTTTCTTGACCTTTGTCTTTTTCCCGCCCTTGGTCTTGGTTGTTTTCTTTACCCCTTTTGTGACGGTTGTTTTTCCTGTCTTTTTATTGGTCGTCCTCTGAACGCCGGCTTTCACTGTGGTTGTTTTCCCTGTCTTCTTATTGGTCGTCGTCCTTTGAACGCCGCCTTTCACTGTGGTTGTTTTCCCTTTGCGTGTGGTTGTCTTCGTAACTGTGGTCTTCTTTTTAACGAGTGTAGAAGAGCGGGGTTTGTAATTTACTTTCGTCACACTTCTTACGCGACTGGTTTTGGTGACACTGAACGTTGTTCTGCGTGTCAACTTGACTGTCCGGGTACGATAGACATGAATGGCTACCGGACGGTGGGGTCTCCACCAGCGCGGATAAAATCCAAAATAGAAAGCAGACCGGTAGGGACGGTAGAGGGGCCTATACATCCAAGAAATGATTGGCCAAGTGTGGATGTGAACATAAGCAGGCGCCACATAATAGTCGACTCCATACACGATTTCATTCCCATGAACCTGCATGTTGTAACTCTCGTCGCCGGTCTTTTCAACTTCAATCGTTGCGACATCCTGGAACTCATTCTCCCCAAGAGGCACTTGAAGTATGATCACGTGGGTATTTTCTGCGACGTCCTCGACCACCCGGATATAATCAACGTTATCGTCTCCATCCAGGTCGAGATTGTTAATGCCAACTTCAGGATCGTTGAGAGCTTTTTCAAAGGCCTCGAGATCCTTTGTGTCTTTGAACAATTCGCTCACGGCTTTGAGATCCAAACCTTCCGCTGCTTCGGAAGTCGGAGCCACGATGGTCACGTTTTCTTGTGCAGACACAAAACAGCATGTCAGGAACATGAGCAGTAACGTCATTGCTGTAACAAGTCCTCGTTTCATTTTTTTTCCTTCTATTTATGTTCGTATTCTTATGATTTTAGCGATGTGTGTGCTCTGCGGCTGACTTCACAGCATGCACAATGTAATGATAAGTTTTTCAACATCATCCCTGGCTTGAGATAAGCGATTGCAGGGTCTCCATGATTTGCCCATGAGCCAGCTTGGTCATAATATCCATCATCCGCGTTCTAAAGGGTGACGAGCATCTGCGACACTTCCATAATCGTAACTGAGGTTTGACCCATTTTTCAAAAAAAGGCTTGCTATACACGGACTTTAATTTTAATCTAATCTTGTTTTTCATCTAAAGGTCACGCGCGGCAGCCAGCTCACGGTTTCCGGAAACAGCAGGACGAGAGTCAAGCCGATGAGCTGGATAATCACAAACGGAATGATGCCCCGGTAAATCTGGCTGGTTCTGATACCCGGCGGGGCGACGCCTTTGAGATAAAAAAGCGAAAAACCGAAGGGCGGGGTGAGGAACGAGGTTTGCAGGTTCATGGCGATCAGCACGCCAAGCCACAGCAAGTCGATTCCCATGTTGATAAAAATGGGTGCGACCACCGGCACGATGATAAAGGTGATCTCGATGAAGTCGATGAAAAAACCGGCGACGAAAATCACCAACATGACCATCGCTAAAAACGTATGGGGTCCGAGGTTGGCGCCGGTGATGAGCTGAGTGAGCTGCTTGTCGCCGCCCATGCCTCGAAAGACCAAACCGAACGCCGTGGCCCCCACTAAAATGATGAAGACCATACAGGTCAAGAGCGTGGTTTCCCGCATGACGTTTTTGAGAGTCCGGAGGCTGAATTTACCGTGCACCACGGTTAAAATCGTCGCGCCCAACGCCCCAACAGCAGCCGCTTCAGTCGGCGATGCGATGCCGGCAAAGATGGATCCCAGGACAGCCAAAATCAGGAAAAAGGGCAGCACGAACGCCTGCAGTACTCTTTTCAGCATGGCTTTGCCTTTGAATTTATCCAGCTCATGCTGCGGCATGGCCGGCGCCCATTCCGGCTTCAAAAACGAGATGATCACGATCCAGATCAAATAAAGCGCCACCAAGATAGCGCCGGGAATGACCGCTCCAATGAACATATCTCCGATGGACACATTAAGAATGCTCCCCAGCAGAACTAAAACAATGCTCGGGGGTATGATTTGTCCAAGCGTCCCGGATGCGGAGATGGTGCCGGTGGCCAGCTCGGGCGTATAGCCGCGTTTGAGCATGGTCGGCAGGCTGAGCAGCCCCATAGTTACCACGGTTGCGCCGACGATGCCGGTTGAGGCGCCCAGCATCGCGCCCACCACGATGACGGAAATGGCTAAGCCGCCGCGCAGCTTGCCAAATAGCAGGGCCATGGTTTCGAGTAAATCCTCGGCCAGCCCGGATTTTTCCAGCATCACTCCCATATAAACAAACAACGGCACGGCGATGAGTACGTAATTAGTCATGACGCCCCAAATCCGCATCGGCAAGAGGTTGAGAAAATTCATGTCTAACGTCAGAAGTGCGAAAATCAGGGAAACCCCGCCCAAAGTGAAGGAGACCGGGAAGCCCAATAAGAGGAAAAGAAACAGGGAGCCGAACAGGATCAGAGGCATGAAATCAGTCATCGCCGCTCTCTTTTTGCACTGCGTTGTGGGTCAAAGTGGTCAGTCCCGATTTTATTGCCAGAGAAATTCCTTGCAGCAGCAATAAGATAAAACCGAGCGGAATACAAGCTTTGATGATGAAGCGTCCCGGAAGCCCCCCTGGGTCCGGCGAAGTTTCTTGGATCAGGAAAGAGTTGGCCACGAAAGTTTTCGAAGTCCAGAGCACCAGCACGGCAAACGGGATGAGGAAAAGCAGGCTGCCGAGAAAGTTGATCCAGGCTTTTGTTTTTGGCGAGAAGTTTACGTAGAGCACATCCACGCGCACATGACGGTCGTACTTCAACGTGTAAGCCGCGCCGACTAAAAATATCACCGCAAAAAGATGCCACTCCAGCTCTTGTACCGCGATGCTGCTTTTCCTGAGCACATAGCGAGTGAAGACGTCATAGCAGACCACGAGTACGAGCACAGTGGTAAGCCAAGAGACGAAAAGGCCTACTTTTTCGTTCAGGCTGTCGATAAAGCCTGAGATTTTCTGCAAAGCTGTCAATGTCCTCCCTCTTTATTTGGAGCATGAAAATATTGAGTTGACAGACAAGATGCAAGGGAAATTTTTGACTAGACATTTTGAGTCCGTTGTTTGGGTGAGAAATCTGAAAAGGGCACGCATCTTCATACCATAGATTTCTCACCCGGCAAAAAACGCCGGATTCGAAATGACAGAGGATCGCCCGAAAATAAATTTTCGGGCTGATAGCTGAAGTCCGCTTAAGCGGACTGTTTTTTTGAATTCATTTCATCATAAAAAGGAGTTTTCTTTAGCCTGAATAATTCGCAAATTAAGGCAGTTTCTGTCATTCCGAACCCGTTTTCCAGGGTGAGGAATCTGACGGAGGCAGGATTTAGCCTTTAAAAACAATTCCTTAAGTACCAGCAACTGTCGTTCTCAGATTTCTCACTGGCAAAAAACGCCGGATTCGAAATGACAGAGGATCGCCCGAAAATAAATTTTCGG
>JBHHWX010000494.1:0-4563 GCA_046756745.1 bacterium
GTAAGAGCACAAACCGGAATTCATTCCAAAGCTCAAGTCGCTGGTGGAATCCGGTCAAGTGGAAATGCTGACCGGCGGATTTTACGAACCTATCATGACCGTGATACCCGATCGGGATAAAATCGGTCAGATTCGAAAATTAACCGCTTTCGTCAAAGATCAAACCGGGTACACACCCGAAGGTATGTGGCTTGCTGAAAGAATTTGGGAGCCGCATCTTGCAAAGCCAATCCACCGCGCCGGAGTAAAATATGTAATACTCGACGACTCTCACTTTAAAAGCGCCGGACTACGCGACAACGAATTATTCGGGTACTACATCACAGAAGAAGAGGGAAATCCTGTCTATCTATTTCCAATCAGCGAAAAGCTCCGCTACAACATCCCTTTCAGAAATGTGCAAGAGACCATTGATTATCTGCGTTCCATTGCTACCGAGGACGGTGACTCATTCGTTGTGTTTGCCGACGACGGAGAAAAATTCGGCGTTTGGCCTGATACATATGAGCATTGCTATAAACAGGGTTGGTTAGAGCAGTTTTTTCAAGCGCTCTCGGATAACCGGGACTGGATTCAGATTTTGCATTTTTCCGAAGTCTTGCGAAAGCTGAAGCCGTTAGGCAAAATTTATCTGCCCACAGCTTCGTATCGTGAAATGATGGAGTGGGCCATGCCGACCCAGGCGATTAAAACCTACGAAGCGTTCGAAGGCATTCTCAAGGAAAAAGATTTACACGATACGTACAAAGCCTTTGTTCGAGGCGGGTTTTGGCGCAACTTTATGGCTAAGTATCCTGAAGCCAATAACATGCATAAGAAAATGCTCAACCTAAGTAAACGGTTGTCTCTTTTGGAAGAAGGTCACGGGTCAACGCTGCACTATCAGAAGGCGCAGGATGCTCTCTGGGCCGGGCAGTGCAATTGTTCTTATTGGCACGGAATTTTTGGCGGGCTCTATTTGAACCATTTACGTTTTGCAATATACCGGCAGTTTATCAAAGTAGAAAAAATATTAGATACCCTTGAAAAAGAACCTCACCAGGTTGAGAATGGTTGGTTGGAACATCAATATTTCGACTACGATTGCGATGGTCACGAGGATGCGATTCTGAAAAACAGTGCGATAAACCTTTATTTTTCTCCTTCACAAGGAGGAGCGCTGTATGAACTTGATTATAAACCCAAGTCGATCAATGTGCTGGATACGATCATGCGCCGGGAGGAGAGTTACCATCAAAAGCTTTTGCATATGGATGACCTGCTGCCCCATACCGGAGAAGATGAGATCGCCAGTATTCACAATCTGGTTATTGTTAAAGAGGAAGGACTGCAAAATAAACTACATTACGACTGGTACCGTCGCAGTAGTTTGATCGATCATTTCATCGCTCCGGAAACCACATTGGAGCAGTTTTATCAAAGTCAGTACAAAGAAGTCGGTGATTTTGTCGAAGCTCAATACGAGTATTCCGTCGAGGAAACTTACGACGCTCTGGCTATTCAGTTATGGAGAAACGGATTTCTTCGCGAGCAATCTAAAGCGCTGCCGGTTTATTTGAAGAAAAAGGTGAAACTCTCACCAGCCGGTTCGCACTTGTTCATTCAGTACGAAATAAAAAATTGTCACACCGAACCCCAGTCATTTTGGTTCGGCGTCGAATTTGATTTTGCTCTACTTGCCGGAGACGCCCATGATCGATATTATGTGTTCCCTAGGCACGAGATCCTTGACCCACGACTCGGGAGTATGGGGGAGAGCAAGGCTTGCAGCGAGGTGCACTTAGTTGACGAGTGGTTGGGAATACGATTGGTTCTGAAATTGCACGAAGCGGCCACAGTTTGGAGATTCCCGATCGAAACAATATCTCAATCCGAAAGCGGCTTTGAACGGGTTTACCAAAGCTCGGTTGTTTTTCCGAGCTGGAAACGGTCGCTGACGCCCGGGGCGAGTTGGAAAACGGAAATAATTTTTGAAATCGAAGACTTAAAGAGGTCATAACCATGGAAAAGGTGCGGAAAAATTTCATTATTGTGGGGCCTTTTGCAATCCTTCTGTGTGTTCTCATTTGGAAATTCGATCTGTTTGCAACAGGCGGAAACGTCTATAAGCAAATCGAACGCTATATGGAAGTTCTTAAGTTGGTGGATAAACTGTACGTCGAGGAAGTTGACAGCGAAAAATTAGTCAACGGTGCAATTAACGGTATGTTGCAAGAATTGGATCCGCATACCGTTTTTATTTCGAAGGAACGCTTTGCAGAAATCAGCGAACAGTTTGAAGGTGAATTTGAGGGTATCGGGGTTGAGTTTGTGGTCAACAACAAAGTCCCGACCATCGTGACAGCCATTACAGGGTCTCCATCAGATCGGTTAGGTTTGCGCCCGGGTGATAAAATCATCGAAATCGAAGGCGTTTCCACTTATGGTATCACGGATCAAGGTGTACGAGCTAAGCTTCTTGGACCCAAGGGGACACAGGTGACCATTACAGTGCAGCGACCGGGCCTAAAAGAACCCTTCGAGGTTTTGATTACAAGAGACAAAATTCCGATTTTTAGTGTGACCACATCTTTTATGATCGACGATGAAACCGGATTTATTAAAGTTGGACGATTCGCAAAAACGACTGAGAGCGAGTTTGAGGCCGCCTTACAGAAACTCGAGACGCAAAACATGAAACAATTGATTCTCGATCTGCGGGGAAACTCAGGCGGCTATCTCGATCAAGCTGTGGGGATGGCTGACAAATTCCTCGATGATGGGAAAAGAATTGTGTATACTCGCGGAAGAATTCCAAATGCGAACGACGATTATTATGCAACAGAAGCCATGCATACCAAGATACCGCTCATTGTGCTCATTGATCACGGTTCAGCAAGCGCTTCAGAAATTGTAGCTGGCGCAATTCAAGATTGGGATCGTGGGTTGATTGTTGGCGTCACCAGTTTCGGCAAAGGTTTAGTGCAACAGCAGGTACCCTTGAAAGATGGAGGGGCTTTGCGGGTTACAACGGCGCGTTACTATACCCCCAGTGGTCGCTTGATTCAACGCTCCTATAAAGACGGCATTCAAGAATACATGACACAGGGGTGGGATGACGACGATCCCAATGCTCATGAAGATAGTGCCGGCGTCAAGCCGGTTTTCTCGACAAGCAACGGACGTAAAGTCTATGGCGGAGGAGGAATCTCGCCCGATATTGTGATCAAACCATTTCGACCTACTGCAACAACGGTGCATTTGATCCAAGAACAAATTTTTCTCCAATACGGCAGCGAATATGCGACTCAACATCCAGCCCTTAAACGCAACTTCAACCGGTATAAAACGAGCTTTGAAGTTGGCGAGAACATGGTCAGTTCGTTAACGCAACTTGCGAAGTCAAAAAACGTGCGGATTGATGAAAGTGAAATTGCCCGGGATCTTTCGTTTATCAGAAGAAGAATCAAAAGCCAAGTCGCTCGTCATTTATGGGGCGCTGATGAGTTTTATCAAATTGAGTTCTCGGAAGATAGTCAAGTTCAACACGCTTTAGAGCAAATATCACAGGCTGCCAAGATCGCAGGCCTAAGTATCGAGGACATGTAGCTCCAGCAATGGAACTGTAACCTGTCAGTTACGGGGGGTGTAATGGAGGCATCTTGCCTGCAAGATGCCTGCAGGCAGGAAGCCTGCGTTACATTTTCCGCCGTAACTGACCGATTACATGGAACTTAAAAAAATGTTTGACTTTTAAACAAAAATTAATTATACTTTTGCAACAATTTTGGAAATGCTTACTCTAAGCTGAATCAAACGAAGGGAGGAAACGGAATGGATTTTCTTGAATTGTTCAACAAAGGTGGCGGTTTTATGTGGCCGATTTTGGTATGCCTTGTGTTAGGTATTGCCATCAGCCTGGAACGATTTTGGACCTTATCACGCGCTTCAGTCAACACCCGAAGATTTCTTGCGACGATTAAGACAGCCTTAAGCGAGGGTGGCGTTCCGGCGGCCACTGAGGTGTGCGCAAATACTCGAGGACCGGTTGCCTCTATTTTTCATGCCGGGTTATTACGAGTTGACCGTGGTGTTGAACATGTCGAAAAAGCGATTATGAATGCAGGATCCATTGAAATGGCCTTCCTTGAAAAGGGATTGGTCTGGCTTGCGACCATTATCAGTATTGCTCCTATGTTAGGCTTCCTCGGAACGGTGTGGGGCATGGTTGAAGCTTTTAATCAAATTGAAAAGGCCAACGATATTTCGCCTTCTATTGTAGCGGGGGGTATTTCCGTGGCCCTTTTAACGACGATGTTCGGATTAGTTGTCGCTATTATCATTCAGTTTTTTAACAATTATTTCGTCTCGAAAGTCGATAAACTCATCGTGGATATGGAAGAGAGTTCTGTCGATTTTGTCGATACGTTGATTGAAATGGAAAAGCATAAAAAAGGTGCTTAATTCTTTCAATTTATTTTGAAACTTTTTTTGTTCTCATCTATTTTATAATAAATTTCATTTATCATATCTTCAACTCAGGACGAAACCGTCCCGGAGCGTAAATCTATGTTAGTTGAAAAG
>JBHHWX010000495.1:0-4556 GCA_046756745.1 bacterium
GCGGCGTCGAACTTCTCGATCGCCTTGTCGACGTCCGCGACCTTCGCCTTGTCGCGCTCATAGAAGATAATGAGATCGATATCACTGTCAGCATGAGCGACGTTCTTCACATGTGAACCATAAAGAAGAACTCGTTGCACTCGAATGCCACTTTGGTTCAATGCTCGGACGTACTTTGCGACAGCGCTGCGAATCGTTGACGAGATTTGAGCCATTGTAATGTCTCCTCCGTCTTTTTCAATATTCTTTCACAATAGTCCTACGTAAAAACTGCCAGGCTTGATTGCAACTCCTCAGGGTAACGAGTCGGGATGCTTGTTTCATTCAATTCAAGTATGATGTCTTTGAATTTATCAGGAATCTTCAGCCCGCTTCTGTCAGCCAACATTTTTAAATGATGAATTTTGGGCGGCGCTTTATCTTCATGAAGCTCGACATGCGCTTTGAGCATTTTTTCCAGCGCAAGATGACACATAAAGACAACATAAATATACCGCCCCGTATCGAGCATGTGTTTCGCTGTTGTCAGATCATAATCCGATCCGGCGATCCAGTTGCGGATTGATTTTGGCGTTTCTCTGGGATCATTCGCAGGAACCTCTGTACCTTTGAGTCGATAACATAACAAGATACGAAAAGCTTCGTCGAATGTCAAGACAGCTATGGTTCTATATTAACTGTCAAGTTTGGACAGCCCCGTCCCTGCGAGGCAGCCATAGTTGTTCTTCCTGTAGGAGCCTGTTTAAAGCAGCCTGAAGGCGGAACACCTAATCATTTACAAAGAGCAAATCATGATGAGGTTTATTTTACACCACAGTTTGTTTTATTCTCTTGGCACTTGAACGAGAAAAAATACCACCCTAACTTTTATGCGATTTTTTCGACAGCTCGGCGACGCTCTTTACGAGTTTGTCTACTTTTTCGTTTAACGCTTTAATTTCACTGGCGCTCGAAAGACCCATTTTTTCGGATACGGTCTGCATGGTCTTCTCAACGAATTTTGTCGCTTCTTGCAGCTTCTCGTTGATGGCTTTCTGCTTGTCTTCTATTTCATACTCTTTGCCTCTTTCGATCAACTCTTTGCCCTTTTCCACAAAGGTGTTAAAAATTTTTGTGCCCTCTTTTTCAGCCGTAGACAGCACTCCCAAACCGGCATACCAAATTTCGCGAGAAGTTTCCAACATATTGTCTTGGAGCTGTTTCGACGTCTCGCTGATGTTCTCTTGAATTTTCGCAAAGGAATTTTTGTCTGTCATGATTTTGCCTCGCTTATGTGTAAGATAAAAATACGTTTAATTAACAAGGGAATAGGATATAGGGATATAAGGTTGTTTTCCCTATACCCTATACCCTATACCCCTTTCTTTCCATCGTTTTGATTCGCTAATTTAACAATTAATTCCTCCAAAGAGTCGATGCGTTTCCTCAACAACATGATTTCTTCCGAGTTCGAATGGCTGAAGAACTTCGTTAAAGAACGCGATTTTAAATGGTCTAAATTTTGTCTAACTTGTTTGAGACCGTCATCTAAAAGATGGCTGCTCCAGCGAATGATATCGTGGAGCATTTCGGTAGAAAAGGGGTTTCTCCCCCTTTTCCCTTCTTCGAAAATAACCTGGGTAAGCGTTTGTACCGTGATGTCCGTGTCAGTTTTATTGTCTACAACTTTGACCTCCACGCCCTGGCGAATCAGCGCCGCAATGGATTCTAAAGAAATGTACGAACGACTTTCTGTGTCGTACAGTTTTCGATTTTCATATCTTTTGATGATTCTCATCGTGCTCGATCCACAATATCATTCGAATATAACACACCGCGTCATAAAAATCCAGTCTAATCTGACCCGGTGTATAATCGGTCAGTTACGGGTAGGTAGTGGTGTACAAGCTTCAGCTTGCTCTGGGAAGGGCGGCACAAAAACACACTGAAGCGGGAACACCTAACGTATTACCACGGTGTGAGAAGCTTCGGAGTGCAAAACTTTAGTTTTGCATTGATTCTATAAAAAGTTATGTTAATCGCAACGCTAAAGCGTTGCACTCCAATACTCCGCTACGTTCGCAAAGTAACGCTAAGAACTCCGAGAGAGGCCGTCGTCAAAAAGTTTTCAAAAATCAGCGATTATCTGTTTTCAGCAGCGTCCAATATTTTACTCGGCGAACGGTTGCAGTTTATTTTTTTACTTGCACCCGTAGATATTTGTTGTTATCTTCTATTTTTCCAGTCAAACTGTTAAAAGTCCCTTCTCAAAACCTGATCGATATTTTGTTTCTGTTTACACATCTGGACGAGACCTGCAAGGGAACCACAACGCATAACACGTATGAATTTTATTTTTGACCCGCTGTTTGTTCTGGCGATTCTGTGCCTCAACATCGTCCTCTCCGAGTGGCTTGTGCAGAAAACCTTCTGTCGACATTTCGGCACGGCGCTGCTGGTCATTTTGATGACAGCGGTCACCGCGAACCTCGGTCTTATCCCTTCGGCGTCGGATAGCTTTGAGCTTTATAACGCCATTTTCACCTATGTTGCGCCTATCGCTATTTTCTATTTACTTTTGGAAGTCAATCTAAGGGATTTGAAACAAGCCGGCGTGCCCATGCTGCTGATATTTGGCGCCGGAACGTTAGGCACGGTACTGGGTGTTTTAATCGGCATGTGGGCTGTGAATGGCTCTGAATCCTTCGGAGACTTGTTCTACGCCATTGGCGGCATGTTCACCGGCACCTACACCGGCGGCAGCATCAATTTCAACGCAGTCGCGCTGCACTACGGCGTGATGAAACAAGGCAACTTGTATGCTGGGTCCGTGGTGGTGGATAACATTATCACAACTCTTTGGATGCTCGCAACCATTGCCCTTCCTAAAATTTTATCGGGCATTGCCCCAAGGTCAACCCACAAGGACTCCGCTACTGTCCCGGATAAATTAACTGCCGACATGAACGACGACTCAGAAACCCTGGCCCCATTGGATTTGGGCATGATGCTCAGTCTCGGCGCTTTTGTCTTGTGGGTCTCGAATCTGTTTGCCGACAGCTTCGCAAAATTAGGAGTGCATATCCCCTCCATTCTTATCCTGACGACCATAGCATTGGGTCTCGCGCAAATACCCGCAATCAAAAGAATACACGGAAGTCGACTGCTTGGTATGGTCAGTGTCTATCTTTTCTTGGCGGTCATTGGGGCCTATTGCGAGCTGAGTGCATTGGCAAAAATCGGTTCTTTGGGGACGGCGCTGCTATGGTTTGCAACCATACTCTGTTTGGTACACGGTCTTGTGGTTTTCGGTCTCGGCGCTTTATTTCGTCAGGATTGGGATTTGGTTTCCATCGCCTCGCAAGCCAATATCGGCGGCTCAACCTCGGCTTTGGCTTTATCGCGAAGTCTGGGGCGCGCCGATTTGTTTCTTCCGGCTATCCTGGTGGGTTCTCTCGGCAACGGCGTCGGAACTTATCTGGGATTTTTAGTTTCTGAATTGTTACGTCATCAATGAAAACAATCATCCGAAAAATCGAAAAAATAGTAGAAGCAACCTGCGCTAACGACGCCAATGTTTTTGGCTACAGCATCTGGACGCATCACATCAAACTTGTGGCAAAAGTGGGACGTGAAATTGCACCGGAGTTCCAGGCGGACGCGGAAATCGTCGAAATTGCCGCATTGCTCCACGACTACGCCAGCGTGAAAGATGAGAAGTTGTACAAGGACCATCACATTCATAGTCCCATTGCAGCCGGGCATATCTTGAACAAACTGGGCTATCCGGAAGATAAAATCGAAGCGGTCAAGCACTGTATTGCCTCGCACCGGGCCAGCGTTCCACGTGAAAGAAGAACCCCGGAGGCGGAATGTCTTGCCAATGCCGACGCTATCGTTCACATTCGGAATGTACCGTCGCTGTTAAATTTTGTCTACATGCAACGCGGCATGGACATAGACGCAGGCGCGGCCTGGGTGAGGGACAAACTCAAACGGACATGGAAGAAATTGAGTCCACAGATGCAAGAGGAGATGAGGGTGGAGTACGAGGCGTCGCTGCTGACTTTGGCAGAAGGAAAAAGTCATTCAGAGTAAAAGATACTCAATACTCAATAAAAAAAGCTAACATAAAACCCCAAATTGAAGGACACGCTGCCCAAATTTATCCCTTCGTCTCGACCGTGGTCATATTTTAGGTTCCACACGATTCCAAAAACCGGGAATAAGCTTTCCTGAAAAGGGATGATTTGTCCGACTTCAAAATAAAATTTTTTTGAATGCCACTTTTCGATAATGCTCTCATCTATCTCTATTTTTTTTGCGTTATTATTGTCGTCAAAAATGATTCTTTCAATAATTCTGAAGTCTTTTCTATTCAATGTTAAGACCGACACCCCGGAACCGAACCATATAAGAGAACTTGGCCGTCCGATAAAAGGCGTGATTAAGGTGTATCGCAGCCCGATATTCATATAGCGTTCATTCCATTTAATCAATTGACTACCGACTTTTCTTGCGACAAAAGACTGGTATTGAACCGCGAGATAAAGCGCTCTATTCTGTTTATGGTGGTT
>JBHHWX010000496.1:0-4509 GCA_046756745.1 bacterium
ATCGAAATACCCGTGTTGCCACTTGTGGCTTCGACTACAAGATCGCCCGGTTGCAGAACACCTTTGGCGTAGCCCTTCATAAAAATATGCAGCGCCATGCGATCCTTGATGCTGCCCGTCATGTTCAAATTCTCTGCTTTGGCATAAAGCACACGCTGTTCGCCGCGAAAAGTAAAATCGATCGCGAGTAGAGGCGTGTTGCCTACCAGAGATTTGAGTCCGCCAAGCCGTTGTTGGATGTCGCTCTTTTCCACTATCGAATTCTCCGGTTAATCCGTAACGAGTATATTAAAGCGTGTCATTCTCAAGGCAAGATGTGCAGCAATAATGCGGATTTGTCATCAAAATGTCAAGAGATTTCCTTTCAATACGTGCTCTCGGTTCATTGTTTGTCGTTCGTGTCGTTGCTATTAAAATCATACAGCGACTTCATCGCCATCGCCCGCATCGCGTTAGACGGCAAGCCGCAATTGTTGGAGAAGTTAGGGGTGAATGTGGCGAGTTAAGACGGCAGGTCTCATAGCGCGCGCCAGGAAAGCTGGCTGATTGTTTTCCAGGTCATCGTCGACGGTAACGGTTTGTTTGAGCGGTGGCGGTTTCAAGACCACATTGCTATGGATTAAAAACTTAACTTGATCAATTCAAAAGACTTCGATTTCACGCACTAGCCCGCCATCCCATCCAAACAAGTGTTATACCGGCCGTCACCGCCCATGATTACTCAACCCGGTCCAGGTAGCGGTCCAACCAGGCCAGGACCTCTTTTACATATTCTGTTCGTGGAACAGAGTGTCCCCTTTCATAAACAAACAATTTTTTGTGCTCTTTGGGAGTGCTTAGCAATTCATAGAATGGAAGCTGCGCAGTTTCATAGGGGAAGAAAAAATCATACTTTGCATTTAGCATGAGCACTGGCATCGTAATTCGGGGGAGAAAATTGACGGCCTCGGCCTCTGGTAAAGAGTGTTGAAACTGCAATCCAGCCACAAGAAGGATAGTCACTTTGATGCGATTCTCAACCGCTGGGATAATTCCACCCATCGCCCCGCCCCAACTTACGCCGTAATAAGCGAGTCTATCAGCGTCAATCTCATGACGTGTTTCCAGATAATCAATTGAGCGCCTAAAATCTTTCGCCCACATGATGACATGCTCTTTCCAGAAATTGGTCTCTTCTGGAAAGTCGGATTTCAGGTCATCCTCTCGTTCATAAGTGCTTTTGTAGATGGGATACATGAGGGCGCGGCCACTCTTCAACAGAAAATCTCGCGAACCGGGGCCCAAGGACTCACTTGAGCGGGTATGAATAGCGCCCGAACCAGGGAAATAGATCACAGTCTGATAAGGCGGGTTTCCTTTTTTGGGTAAAAAGAGATACGCCATCATCCGTTCATTCCCATAAGCGGCATCAAAGGTAACCTTCTCTTTAATCCAGTCCTCTTCCTCAACCACAGATTCGACGATTGCATTCAGCTCCCTCTTATCATAAGCGTATTGATGCAGAAACAGTGTGAACGCTTCATCGGAAACTGGCGTTTCCGTTCGGAAATCACGGAACGGCAGCATCACCATCTTCTCCAGGTTGGCCTGGTTTGCCTCTGAACCTACATATTTGATGCAGCGAAAGCCGTTGGTCTCGGAGCGGTCAAAAGGGGACTGGGCATAGGCATCATTAAAAGAATATGGCTGGTCATTCCATCCCCCGCCGAGGATGAAACGCTCCCCGCGACTACTCTGGTTAACACACCATTCCCGCACATTTCCCGACAAGTCGTAGGTGCCGAATCGATTCATGCTTCTGAAACTATTTACTGGTTTAGGCCCGCTGCTTCCCAGGTTGCTTTGAGGAACGATGTTTGAACTGGCCCAGGGGAGTGCCGCGCGGTCCCAGTGGTAAATTGTGGGCAGGTTTTTTCCAGCAAATTCTGCGTATGCGGCTGCTTCGAACCAGCTCACGCCAGTCACAGGAAAATCTTCCTGGCCATCTGGATAGTCGCCTACCTCCCAGGTTGCGGGGCCTGGTTTGCCCGTTTTATCCACCATAAGGGCCATTGCTTGCTCCCAACTGAGCGTTTGCCCATCTTTGACGAAAGTGTGCTTCCAAAGATCCTGATTCTGATAGCCTCCAGCATCTACAAAGCGTTTATACGCTTTGTTGGAAACCTCGTGAATATCCATCAGATAATCACCAATAAGCTTTACTTCCAGGTGTTCCAGGCCAGGCAGGTGAAGCGCTGCCGGAGCTGCCTCAATTTCATACCAGTTGGCTTCCTCTGGAAGTAAAATCATCTCTTCAGGAATGCTGCCCGTTTCACTCAGCCGAAATCGATATGTATCTTCGACGAAAGAAGTATTATATACCAGGTCGTATACTGTGCGAAAGCCTTCTTTTTCTAACCTGATTATGGAAATACCAATCGGAAATGGAATACTATCAATGGGAGTCTGGCCCAAAAATCTCCATTTATTGTCATCCGCCGAGTATGGCTGGGCAGATATTGATGCCCCTGGCGGCTCGGAAGAGATTTTAATAGCTCGTGAAAACTTGGGCTGTAGTCGTTTTAACTGCGGGTCGTCCGGAATCAGTTTCGCCACTTTTGTCCCCAATTCAAACGCTGGCCATACATTCGTGCCCTCTGCAATCCAGGAAATGTTTTCCACCAATCGCTCAATTTCTAGCAGGGCTTCCTGCCGCGCCCACTTTATTTTGGCGCTGCGGTTTTGCCACCAGACGGCTAGTGCGGTCAGCGTAATGAGCAGCAATACCCCAGTGACTATAAAACGTGGTCGCCGAATAAGCGAGAACAGGGAAGGTGGTGTCGAATCCGTTTTTCGAGTTGCTTTTAAGGCGTCAAGAAGCTCGTTAGCTGTTGCAAAGCGATCATCGGACTCTTTTGATAAGGCTCGATGAATGATTTTTGGTATCGCTTCTGGCACATCGGGACGCAGTACGGTCATCGGCTCTGGGTCTTCGTTCAAGATTGAATAGACGATGGCTTGGTCATAGTCGCCCTTGAACGGTAACTGCCCGGTGAGCATCTGGTACAGCACCACACCCAAAGCCCAGATGTCCGTCCGATGGTCAACAATCTCACCGCGTGTCTGCTCAGGTGACATGTAGGCACTAGTACCGAGGGTGGTGCCTTCTTTGGTGAGCATGGTCTGCCCTGCTAATTTGGCGAGACCAAAATCAACGATCTTTACTTCGCCGCGATTCGTAAGCATTATATTAGCGGGCTTAACGTCCCGATGAATAATTTTCGCTTCGTGCGCCCGCTCTAGGCCTTGGGCTATCTGTATGGCAATGTCGGTTGCCTCCTCCAAGTTTAACGGCCCGCGCTCGATTTTCTTTTTCAACGTCTCACCTTCGTAGTAGTCCATACATATAAACATCTGGCCATCCGCGGTCTCATCGATTTCGTGAATCGTACAGATGTTATTATGCTGAAGCGCAGAGGCCGCTTTCGCCTCATGAATGAAGCGTTGCTTTTCTTCTTCGGCCTCGCTGAGGTGAGGGGGCAGAAATTTGAGTGCAATGAAGCGGTCGAGTTTGGTGTCCTGGACTTTGTACACCACGCCCATGCCCCCAGCGCCAAGCTTCTCAAGGATTTTGTAATGCGAGATAATTTTGCCAATCACAATATTCTCATCATTTGGTTAATATTTTTCATTCTACCAACACGAATGAGCCAGCGGTATAACGCTAAAGCTTAGCCGAAAAAGGGCACGCCAGCACAGGCTTTCTAAACACTGACAACTGATTGGAAAAACTTAACTTACACAAACAAACCAAACTGCCCTTTTTTCGGCTACAGCGCAAGTTAGGGTAAACTGCCGGGAACACACCGACAGTTAACTTACCACCGCTCTGATCTAATTAAAACGGCGGTGGCGCGTCTTTTTGCGCGACCACCAACCTTCTTTTCTTACAATCTTTAATTTTCCATAAGCCAACTTTGCAGTTTTTGTTTTTGAAAACGGTAAGGTTGGCGGAACTTTTACCTTGCGCTTTAAACCATTCTAATACTTCTCTATCTATCCGTAAAGCGATGGCTTTCTTTGAATGCTATTTGCAATGAACTACACGAAAACTTGCGCACTTACTTTTTATGCGTGATCTATTTTCAGCGGACACGAATCATTGGGTTTTCTCGGTCATATCAGTCGGCAGTGTAATAAACTGGTATGGCCGTGCATCGACAAACCACCAACTGCCGCCTTTCTTGATCAAAGTTGCAACCACATGAAATCTCATGGCTGGCATTTCCGTTCCATTGGGCGATATAGCACCGGTCACATTCTGTGTACCATCAACGAAGACGACATCCGGCTTCAGAAAACGAATATGCTCGATGGTAAAGCTAGTGGTGGAATTCTTCAAAAAAGTGGTGACGGTCTTGCTCAATAGCTCCTCGGCGGCTTTTTGACCTCGAGCCTCTGTGCCTAAGGGATCAACGAGACAGCCGTCCTCTATGTAAGACGCACCCATTGCCTTGGCGTCTTGATTAT
>JBHHWX010000497.1:0-4507 GCA_046756745.1 bacterium
CAACTTGCGAGGGACGGCATGGTGACTTTGAGCATTTACAATCTTCTGGGGCAGGCGGTGCGCACGTTGGTGAATAAGAATCAAACCGCGGGGAGTTACTCAATCGTTTGGGACGGCAACAACAACGCCGGTGAGTTGGCGATCAGCGGCGTGTATTTCTACAAGCTGAAAGTGGGCGAATCTTTTCTTGTCACGCGAAAAATGGTATTGCTGAGATAGTGAGTTGGAATGTGCCACGCACTTCAAAAGTGCGTGGCACATTATCTTCCTTACAAAGAACCGGTCAGTCAATGGCCTTTTATAAAATCCAGTAGTAAACTATTGGAGGTTTAAAATGAAAACTCAACAAGTTGGCACAGGTACTTTTGCAACAACGTTTTTGTATAACAAGACAAATTCAGCCGACCTCCTACGTCGGCGGCTGACTCGCAACGTTATGTTGCTCAGAACCACACCTTCTTATTTGAAAGGAACTAAAATGTTCCATCAATACGTCTATGGCCTGCTGATATTGGTTTTGGTCTTCTCCTTCACAGCATGTACCGACCCTTTGAGCAATGGCGCATCTGAACCGCTGAGCAGGAGTGGACGCGTTTTGGGCATTGACGTCGGTGAGGTGGAGGGCATCAATTATGACCAGGCAGTGGACATCGCAAAGGCTGTTGGAACGGAATCGGTCAGCCTGTCGCTCAACTGGGATGACCTTGAATCCGCGCCTGGGAAATACAACGATCCGAACGGCGCCCTCCAGACGGCCAACGTCTATTATCCGACTAAAAAGCTCAAAATCGATCTCTTCATCCGTCCCGTTGATACCGACGGCCTCCACGTCCCGGCGGATCTCCAGAACGTTTCGTTTGACGATGAGGTCATGGCCGCGCGGTTCAGGAACCTCCTGGACTTCGTGTTCTCTAAACTCCCGGACGTGGAGTTGAATTTCCTTGCGATCGGAAACGAAGTGGATCTCGCGTACCCAGCGGATTCTCCGTTTTGGGAACAATACGACGTGTTTTATCGAACCGTGAAGGATTACGCCAAACAACAGAGGCCGAACTTGCAGATCGGCGCCTCGGGGACCCTGTACGGACTAATCGGCGACCACCGCGATGTCCTGGAACGACTCAACCAGCACAGCGATGTTGTGCTGGTTAGTTACTATCCGCTCAACGATGATTTCACAGTGAAAAACCCAAGCGTCATACCCAATGAAGTCAATACGCTTACGGGCATTTATCAGGGAAGGACGATTTACTTCTCGGAAACGGGATATCCCTCGAGTCCGCTGCTCAATAGTTCTGAAGAGCTGCAAAGTCAATTCATCAAATACACATTCAAATCGTGGGACGCCCATGCTTCACAAATCAGATACATCTCCTTTGCCTGGCTTCATGATGTCTCAGAAGAGACGCTGACCTGGTTTTCTCAGTATTATGGTTCGTCGGACAAACGATTCCTTGCCTACTTGGCGACACTGGGATTACGAACTCGTGACGGACGTGACAAGCCCGCGTTTGAGACGTTGGGAACGGAAACACGTTCTCGTGGATGGCGGTGAAAAGGGTTGCATGGATCACATGAGTTTACGAGCGCGGGGAAGAAGTAGTGTCGGATGGCAAAGTGGAAATCACTGGGATATGCAATATATACAGGCCAGGAGCAGGCGCATATTTCTCCTTGATTAGTGGAAGACAGTCAGACTTTGGGACTGCCGCAACAATTTGGACTGGCGCAAAACTATCCCAATCCGTTTAACCCGGAAACGACGATTCAATATCAACTGCCACAGACAGGGAATGTAACTTTGAGAATTTACAACTTGCTGGGGCAGGAAGTGCGGACTTTGGTGAGTGAAAATCAAACCGCCGGGAGTTATTCAGTCGCTTGGAATGGCAAAAACGATGTGGGAGAGTTCGTTACCAGCGGTATGTATTTCTACAAGCTGAAAGTGGGCGAATCTTTTCTTGTCACGCGCAAAATGCTATTTTTGAAATAAATTGGAGGAAAATAAAATGAATAAGAACTTTCTAATCATCGCAGCATGCCTCATCTGTTTTTATGTAAATGCGGCAGCACAAATAAACAGTTGGGCATCAAATGGACCTTCTGGCGGGATTATTATCTCTCTTGCCATTCATCCGACAAACCCGGATATTGTCTATGCCGGCTGTGATGATTCCGGTGGAATTTATAAAACAACCGATGGCGGCGAGAGCTGGAGCTTGACGACTGCAACCGTGCCGGATGTCTCCGGCTGGACCATCGCAATAGACCCGAACAATCCCGACATTATTTATGCGGGAGACATACTCGGCCTTGGCGCCTATAAAACCACAGACGGCGGAGCGAACTGGCAGTTTATCAATACCGGATTAGCTGAACAACAAGTCAGCTATTTGGTCGTGAACCCTGATTCCTCGAATATCGTCTATGCCGCTACCGGAGGTTTCAGGTTTGCCGGCAATGGCGTCTATAAAAGCATTGATTCCGGCAATAGCTGGATGTCTGCCGGATTAGCAGGATTAAAGGTCTTTTATTTAGCCATCAATCCTGATTCTACTCATGTCCTTTATGCCGGAACACACGGCCACGGACTCTACAAAAGTACGGATGCGGGAGCTAACTGGTTTTCATTGTCTGTACCATTGCCAGGTATTATGAGCATAGCCATCAACCCGGATTCAACGAACATCATCTATGCCAGCGCAATCGATCCTCTCAATAATTCTACCGTTTACAAATCTACTGATGCCGGCAATACCTGGAATTCTCTCGGATTGGATAATCAATTTACCTGGTCTTTGGCCATTGACCCCACCTCGACCAACATCGTTTATGCCGCTACTGTATTTGGCGGTGTTTACAAGAGCACAAATAGCGGGCAAAGCTGGACTCGAATCAATTCCGGGATAGATACTCCTTTTGCTTTTAGCGTAGCAATTAATCCTATTGCAACTGATACGCTTTATACTGGACTTTTTGCTGCGGGGGTTTATAAAAGCGTGAATGGCGGCAATAATTGGAATCAGAAATTTGAGGGGATGCGAAACACTTATGTCTTTGGTCTCTTGCCCCACCCCGATTCTCCCGATATCGTTTTTGCAAGCAGCGCTTATGGTTTCAATGGCGGATTCTTTTATAAGAGTACGGATGGCGGTCAGAGTTGGAGCTCGTTAACGCCACCGGGTAATGTTGTGAGCATCATTTCGCTGGCAATTGACCCGAATAATTTCAACACATTTTATGCAGGGACCATTGAGGGGATCGTTAAAACTACCGATCAGGGCGCCAACTGGGTGTTGTTAGACGCCCTCCCTGACGATGAGGAGCGGGTCACTTCCATAGTGATTGATCCCACAGCAACCAACATCATTTATGCCGCAGCCTACATAACCGCCAACCCGGACACGGGAATTGCCGTTCTCAAAAGCGCTGACAGCGGCAATGCCTGGAATCTTGCCGGATTGGCAAATGAGGCAATATTCTCATTAGAGATAAATCCAGTTTCCCCTGGCGTAATATACGCTGGCTGCGAGTCAGGCAAAATCTTTAAAAGCTCTGATTCCGGCAGCAACTGGATACAGGTGGACCCAGGCTGGCCCCCGGCTATGATTACGGATATCCTGATCGATCCGTCTTCCACCAACACCATTTATGTTGCCCGTGACGCCTCTGACTGGCATACGGGTGTGCATGGAGGCATTGCTATGAGCAAGGACAGCGGATTGAAGTGGTCTGACATTGATGATGGTATGAGCACGACTCATACCATCAGGTTAGCACTAGACAGAAACTCTAATACTTTATACGCCGGGACTTATGGTGGCGGCGTATTCAGCCACGATCTCGTTACCGGAATAGAATCTAATTCCAACGAAATTCCCACCCAATTCAATTTATTCCAAAATTATCCGAATCCGTTCAATCCGGAAACCACCATCCAGTATCAACTTGCAAACGACGGCATTGTGACTTTGAGAATTCACAATCTTCTGGGACAGCAAGTACGGACTTTGGTGAATAAAACCAAACCGCTGGAAGTTATTCCGTTGTTTGGGATGGCAAAAACGACGCGGGCGAATTGGTGACCAGCGGCATGTATTTCTACCAACTGAAAACAGGTGAATCTTCTTTTGCCACTCGTAAAATGGTCTTGTTGAGATAAATGGTAAACTTTTTCAAAAAGGTCACCGTCCCGCCAACTCCTGCAACTCATCCAGCATATTCTCGATGACCTTAAAGCCGCCCTCCCAAAAGCTCGGTTTAGAAAAACCCATGCCTACCGATTCCACCAGTTCTTTGGGCCAGGTTGAATCGCCGGCAGCCAACAACTGTCGATACTGCGGCACGAAGGCCTCGCCGTCTTCTTCATAGCGATTGTAAAGCGCTAAAACGAACAACGCGCCAAACGTGTACGCGTAGCAATAGAAACATCCCTCCAATTTCTATGCTCAAAACCTGGACGCTTCTAATTCTCAATAAATATATGAATTATAACAAGCAGGACTTG
>JBHHWX010000498.1:0-4503 GCA_046756745.1 bacterium
AGCTCCTTGCCCTTCGCCAGGTTGGGGTCCTGTCCGGAGCAAGAGGCTGACAAGAGCAGAAGCGCCAGAAACGCAACCGAATGTCGTGCTGTTTTCATTTGTTCTCCTTCAGGTTGGCGGATCATAGTTTATCGGGTGAGGTTACACAAAGGCTAGCCCAAAGCGGCGGACAGTTGTGCTCAGCTCCGCATCTGCTTGCATGGTCACTCAATCGGCCTTACCTTTCGACCACACCCACCAGCCAAAGGCTAACGCGAGTGCGCCAAAGACCCAGTTACCAAGCGGCGTGTGCCACAACCCCTCCTTCCATATTGGTACGGCTATGAGGAGCACGCCAATGAGAAAGAGAAAACAGCCCGCCTGTAGCGGATAGAGGCCAGCAATAATCAACAAACCGCCTGTATAAAGCAGCCAAAACGAATCACCAATCAAAGGAATTTCGCGCCAACCAAAAAACCAGGCAGCGGCGCCTAGCGCAAGAATGACGCCACCAATTTTTGCGAAGACAATGGACCGAGCTGAAGCCGTTATTCTCGGAAGATGCGACCTTTGCATCTTGAGTTTGTCAGCCTCGAAGAGATGGTATTCCTGCGAGTTTAGAGGGTACGGATTGTCTTGGTGCGCATTGGATGGACCAACATAGCCAGACATTCAATTACCTCGATTTTCTAGGTTAGGCGCCGCCGCAACTAAACTCATCAATTCGGCTCAGATATTGCGATGACGCGGAATCAGCAATTTCGGTGCTCTTCTTTTGTGGCATCGGAACTGGTGCAGATGAGTTCCTTCCTTTGCTCTACTCCACCCGCTCATAGACCGTGGTCTTGTTGCTCCAGTTGCCATTTTTCCACTCCCGCACCACCAGTTTTGAGTCGTCCAACTGTATTATTTTTGAGCGACCGGTTGACGCCCCATTGGCGCTCAACATACTGTGCTGGTGGTTGTATTTTGAATCTCAGTGTGAATCTCATCGCCCTCGATCCGCCATGTGCCGGTTGCATTGACGCTGCCAAAGAGCGTCGCTGCCGAAAGCGTCAAGTTGTGGTCCGCGTGGTACTCCACCGTCGCCCTGGCGAGCATTTCGGTGGTCTGCCAACGCCCAACCAGTTTCGCCTCCTGACCGGTTGGGCCGCCGCAAGCGGTCAGGGACACCAATGTGCTCATGAAAAGAAACTCGACTCCCAATCTCTTTTTCATCATTTCACCTCGCATTTTGTGAAGAGGCCGTCAAATGACGCCTTGCATTGGAGCGCTGGCAACTTTAAGGAAGCAAGTGGCCATCGAAGGACGCCTATCGTCTTCACCCAAAATTCTCGGCGGGCATCGTTAGTCGCCATCCTTGACTCTTGACTAGGTCATAGTCTGCTTTGCCCACTCTTCAGCCTTACTGTCGTAACCTCGCAGGACCAGGTGAGATTCGTCCAATTCTTCAATTCTCGCAGGGTCCGCCGGATCCGATTCTTTGAGAGACTGCCTAAAAGAATCCACCAAATCCTTTGGTCCCTTTGCGTTTGTCATCTTGCCATAGATTACGTCATCCTTGAGCTCCCATGCACCTATCATTTCTATTTTTCCCCAAGGGATTTGGGATGAAAGCAGAAAATGTTATGAAACCTAATCTTAGTCTGTC
Source organism: bacterium (assembly GCA_046756745.1). Lineage (GTDB taxonomy): Bacteria > Zhuqueibacterota > Zhuqueibacteria > Oceanimicrobiales > Oceanimicrobiaceae > JBHHWX01. The sequence goes on from JBHHWX010000498.1 coordinate 1,631, forward strand.
CGGCGAAACGGAAGCAGGCGCTGCTGAGGAGCAACCTGCCAGGGATAGCCGGTACCGAAGGAAATGGCCGGGAGGCATCACTAGGCCTACCGGTTCTAATAACATTTTTTTCGCAATGCCTAAAAAAGCCTAAAGTTAAAACATGCTGTGGTCATTTGATACTATTTAAGCAGCACCAGTCGTCGTGTGAGCGCCGTCGTTCCGGTCTCAAGCCGATAGAGGTAAACGCCGCTGGCGACCGGCGTACCGTCGACGCCGACGCCATTCCAGTTGACCAGATAGCTCCCGGCCGGTTGCATCTCATTCACCAGGGTCCGCACTTTCCGACCCTTTAAGTCAAAAATAGTCAAAGTAACCGTTCCACCAACAGCAATGTTGTACCGAATCGTGGTAGCCGGGTTAAATGGGTTCGGGTAGTTTTGGTGCAAGGCAAATGAACTTGGAGCGATAGCCGCCTTGCGTTGAACTGACGTGATGTTCCCCGACCAGGCTACCAGCATAGCTAAATGTGTATTCTCCTCGGTATTGCCGACAAGTCCGAATATATTTGACTTCGTGAGATATAGATATACTGCTGCTGTTAGACGAGTTCGAATTTGGTGATCGACTTCATAGTAATGCAATGCAACACGCAGTGCGTCACCACTCCCCAGAGGCGTTGTCAGGAGGCCTTCGGCATCGGCTTCAGAGACAATTTCCAGCCTATATGTGGTATCCTCAAACACAACGAAAGTATCCACTCTGCCGAATTGGATAGGAAATCTCAATATTGAGCAAACGGTCACATCCGAAAAAGCGACTGAATCAGCAGGAGGGCAAAGGTCAATTGTCGAATCAGATGGAAGTGTGTAGGTTGAATCAACTGGATATGAAATGCGAGAAAAATCAAATCCGATGTCGTTCTCTACGTCAATTAGCCCGGAAGTCTCAGGCAACAAGTATGAGGTCACTTGGCCGCTGACCGTAACATCCTCTCGCTCTATGGTGATTTGAGCACCAAGCCTTGCGGGTGGAGCCACCATCAGAGCCACCATAAGGAGAACAGGATTACATAGTCTTGAGCTGTACAGATTCCATTTCATAGCTGAACGCCTTTTTAGTTTAGTAAACAGAGTAAGTCCATTGCTGTCCCACAGAATTACTTGATTAAGAAGAGGATCTGGAATTCAATGCCCCTTCCGCTCGCTACTCTGAATCAAGAATGCGCTGAAGAGTAACACCGCGGTAACGGCGCCGACCAAGAGGCCGCCAAGTCCGCCCGTGCAGTCGGGTCGCTGCAAGCGGTCAAGAACGATGATCCGAGATCAAAGGGGTAACCTCACCATTCCAGTTACCGGTGTTTGTCAAACGAACAACTTCAGAACCGTCAGTCTTTGCACGCCAAACATCATTGTTGGCAATGAAAATGACAAGGCCAGGTTGGTATAGGACAGCGACACTCGTAAACGGATGGGGAGCAATCTTCTTTTCTGTTTTGCTAGTTGTATTGTAAACCCACGTTCCGCGATCTTTCAAGGAGACATCAGAAAAACTGGAAGAATAGTAGAATACCTCTGGACCAACCCAAACGATCTCGTGTACTGAACGCGGTAAGGGTAGTACTGACCAGTTTTTCGTATCAACAAGTACTCGAATTTCCTCAAATATGGTCTGCCCTTGCCTGTTGAGAAAAAAATAGCGCCCGCCTGGCGATGGAAAGACAAGTCCTTCGCGATAGCGTTCGAATCTTAAAACTGCATTTCTGTTTGAAAATTCCTTCGACGACTTATTAGAGGCTTCTGTTGATGAACTAGATTTTTTGTAGCGACTTAGAAATGGAATCTTGATTTTGGGTTTATGGCGTTCTAAGTACTTTCCGACTTCCTTCGACAAGTCCTCGGATTCTTCTTCCGATGAATTTTGGGAAACTTCTTTCGAGGACACGGATGAATTTGGATGATCGGAATCCAGATTATGATAAAGTAGTTCTTCAAGCCTCCAATCGATTACGAAGCGATTATTGTCAAGCCATAGGTAACTTCGGAGATTTCCACCCTGGCCCAACACTTGATCTTTTCCCGTGAGCAAATCATAGACTCCGTATGGGTCTCCTTTCAGGATTATTCGGCGGTGGTCAGGGGACATTCGCTCTTCTTGTGTAAACCAACCAACATCGAATTCGCTTATCTCGCCTGTTCTTGTGTCAATTCGATATTTGGAGTCAACGAAGATTATGTCTTCAAACCAATAGCAAGTGAAATTAAACTGAAAGACTCCAACTTCAGTCAGTTTTTTGTTATTGACCAACCTGTCACTTTTCCAATCAACATCGCAAATCCAAAGGTCCCCGTTCTTTTGATAGACCAAACGACAAAAATCAGCTGAAAAATAGACCAAATCTGGCAGAAAAGTACCATCTTGAAATCTGAGCGGGTCATCAGGCTTGCCCTCATTGGTATATTGCCGAGTAGCTCCACTGCGATGATTTCCAATAATAACCTTATCCTTTTCACTTGGATCAAGAAAGACTTCTCTTCCTGGCCACGGCTTGACTATGACCTCTAATGTTCTTGCATCGTAAACGCCAAGGCCTCCCAGCAAGTCCTTGTTAGAGACAAAATACCAACCAAAATCTTCTTGTGAGACCTGTTGTGCAGAAGCAATTGTTGTAAAGCACTGGTAAAACAAAATCAATGCAAAGTTTAATGATGCTTTTGTTACGCCAATTATCGCATTCATGCTTGCTCCCGTCTTATTCTGAGCTTGGATTTTCATAATTGTGTTTCTTTCGAGGACAGCCGAAGAGTTCAACCGCCCTTTCGCTCGCTCTCGATCCTCCTGACCGAATCACGAATATCGCCCAGAATAAGAAAAGCGCCAAAAAGCAACACCGC
>JBHHWX010000499.1:0-4500 GCA_046756745.1 bacterium
TCCGTGGCTGATTTTTTTAGCATATTTTTTGGATGAATTGGATGAAATGGTTATGACCCGAAAAAACTCAGTTGTATTATCATTTTCTATATTCATAGTACTGGTCGCCTTATCGCCGGCAAGCCACTTAATGGCTCAGCCGTCGAGAATTCTCAACAGCGCGGAGCTCAAACTTGCTCTTAAGAAACTGACTGTTCTCGGCAGCGTGTTGTACGTGGGAGCGCATCCTGACGACGAAAACACCGCCTTGCTGGCCTATCTCACTAAAGAAAAGAACTACCGGTCAGCTTATCTCTCCATGACCAGAGGCAGCGGCGGACAAAATCTCATCGGTTCCGAAAAGGGCGAGCTCATCGGAATTATTCGCACTCATGAGCTACTGCAGGCCCGGCGAATCGACGGCGCCGAGCAGTTTTTCACCCGCGCAGTGGATTTCGGCTACTCGAAATCGCCGCAGGAGACGCTGGAGATTTGGGGAAAAGAACACATCCTTTCCGACGTCGTTTGGATGATCCGCACATTCCGGCCGGATGTGATGATTACCCGGTTTCCGGCCGCGGTTGTGCGCACCCACGGCCATCACATCGCATCTGCTATCCTGGCGAACGAAGCGTTTAAACTGGCTGGGGACCCGGCGCGTTTTTCCGAACAATTGCAATATGTCTCTGTCTGGCAGCCGAAACGCATCTTGTGGAACGTGTTCCGGCGCGGACGGCCGGGACGTGATTTGGATGTTTCTGATTTTCTGCAAGTTGATATCGGTTCTTACAACCAACTGCTCGGCAAGTCCTACACGGAAATCGCCGCGGAGAGCCGTTCCATGCATAAGAGTCAGGGATTTGGCGCGCGCGGCAGGCGCGGTTCCCGGCTTAATTATTTTCAGCTCGTTGACGGGGCGCCAACCGAGTCCGACCTGTTCCACGGCATCGACGTGAGCTGGTCTCGAATTCAGGGAGGCGAGATTACCGGTCAGTTGCTGCACTCTGCTTATGAAGATTTTCAACCGGCAAACCCGGCAGCTTCACTCCCCACTCTCTTGAAAGCCTTCTCTGAATTAAACAAACTTGAAAAAGATTATTGGGTGAACGCAAAGCGAATCGAGCTTCTTCAGGTCATTCAGTCCTGCGCCGGGTTGTGGTTCGAAGCGGTTGCCCACGACTTTGCAGCGGCGCCAGGTAATGAGGTCAAAATCGCCCTGGAAGTTGTCAATCGCTGCCAGGCTCCATTTGTGCTCGAGAAGATTGGTTTTCCATTCAGCTCTGCCGACACCACAATCGGTTCTTCTTTGCACCCAAACAAACCCTTCACGCTCGAACGAAGCTTAGAAATTCCCAAGACTGCGGCCTATACGCACCCTTATTGGCTCGAATCGCCTCCAAAGCAGGGCCTGTTTCAGGTTGCCGACCAAGTGTTGATCGGCAGGGCCGAAGCGCCAAAGCCAGCGAGCGTCAGCTTCGTGTTAGCGGTTGATGGTCAACGTCTCGAGTTCGAGGTTCCTCTGCTCTATCGTTGGACCGACCGCGTGGCCGGGGAGCGCTACCGTAAGTTCGAAATCCGGCCGGCGGTCACGGCTAATTTAGATGCGAAAGTATACCTTTTCCCCGATGATCAGGTGAGGGAAGTCCACGTGACCCTCAAGAGCGCCAAACCCAATGCCAGTGGAGAACTAAAATTACGAGCGCTCGATGGATGGCAGATTTCCCCACCGGTATTTTCGTTTACGATTGACGAAAAGTACGGGGAAGCTATGGCGATTTTTATTGTTCAACCACCTGGAGGGTCACACGTCTCAACTTTAGAGGCGGAGGTCGCGATAAACGGCGGCGTGCTCAGCCGCAGCCTGGTGGAAATCGACCACCCCCATATCCCGCGGCAGACGGTCTTTCCAGCCGCGACCGCAAAACTTATTCGGCTCAACATCGAAAAGCGAATATCCAAGATCGGCTACATCATGGGCTCCGGCGACGAAATTCCCAGCAGCCTCATTCAATTGGGATATGAAGTCACCTCGCTGGAAGATCCGATTTTAGAAAAGTCCAACTTGTCCGAGTTCGATGCGATCGTCGTGGGCGTCAGGGCCTATAATACACGCCAACGGCTGAGGCATGTTCAGTCCAAGCTGCTGGATTATGTTGAAAAGGGTGGAACTCTGGTCGTGCAGTACAACGTTTCGCGTGGATTGGTCACAACGGAAATCGGCCCCTATCCGTTCAAGCTGTCAAGAGACCGGGTCACGCTCGAGAGCGCGCCGGTGACTTTCGTTGACTCAAAGCATCCTCTCCTGAATTTTCCTAACAAGATTACGGAGAGGGATTTCGACGGCTGGGTGCAGGAGCGCGGCCTCTATTTCGCCAATGAGTGGGACAAGCGTTATGAAAGCGTTCTTTCCTGTCATGATCCCGGGGAGAAGCCTCTCAGAGGTGGGATGCTTTACGCCCGTTACGGCAAAGGGGTTTTCATCTACACTGGCTTTTCCTGGTTCAGGCAGTTGCCTGCCGGCGTCCCCGGCGCCTACAGGCTTTTTGTTAATGTAATTTCAGCAGGAAAATATCGTGAAGGAACAGACTAACGCACACGTTCAACCTGAAGAAGCCCCGCCCATTCTCAAAACCTGGTATCGCCTTTATGCTGTGGTTTTCTTCAACCTCGTGGTTTTAATTGCCCTGTTTTACCTATTTACCAGGATTTTTAATTGAGAGCGCTCGATTGGTTTGTTCTGATCGCTGCCCTTGCTTTCATTGTTGGGTATGGCGTTTGGAAGACTCGGGGAAGCAAAGATGTCAAGGCCTATCTTCTGGCCAACAAATCAGCCGCCTGGTACACGGTGGCCCTTTCCATTATGGCCACTCAGGCAAGCGCTATCACTTTCCTCTCCACACCCGGCCAAGCTTATGTCGATGGTATGCGTTTCGTGCAGTTCTATCTTGGCCTGCCCATCGCCATGATCGTTCTCTCCGTCACCGCTGTCCCCTTGTTTCACCGGATGAGCGTCTACACAGCCTATGAGTATCTCGAAATCCGCTTCGACCTCAAGAATCGAGCGCTCGGCAGCATCCTTTTTCTCACGCAGCGTGGTCTCGCCGCCGGCTTTACTATTTTTGCGCCCGCCTTAATTGTCTCCGTCCTGCTCGGCTGGAACTTGAGCCTGACCATTTTCATCATCGGCGCTTTGGTGGTCATCTACACAGCCTCCGGAGGCACGAATGCGGTCAACAAAACGCATTTTTATCAAATGATCGTTGTCATGATTGGCATGGTCGCTGCCTTTTTTATGATTTACGTCCACCTTCCCCCTGATATCTCTGCCATCGACGCCGCACACGTGGCTGGAAAAATGGGGAGACTCAACGCCATCGACTTCTCATTTGACCTCAGCAATCGCTACAGTTTTTGGTCCGGAATCATTGGCGGCACGTTTCTCATGCTCTCCTATTTTGGAACGGACCAATCGCAGGTGCAGCGCTATCTTGCCGGAAGCTCGATCACACAAAGCCGCATGGGTCTGCTGGCAAACGGCGTCGTGAAAATTCCCATGCAGTTCTTCATCCTCTTCATCGGGGCGATGGTTTTTGTCTTCTATCAATTCGTAACCCCGCCTCTGTTTTTCAATTCGGTCGAAACCAGGAATGTTCACAACAGTGTGCACGCGGCGGAGTACCGGTCGCTGGAAGAGCAGCACGCCCGGATTAACACCGAAAAACAAGCTGACATTCGCAATCTGCTGCAGGCAATCAAAGCCGGTGATGACACCCGCATCGCGGCTTTGACAGCAGAAGTAGACCGAAGACAACAATCGGCGCTGGAAATACGCGAACAAGGCATTCAGCTCATTCAAAAAGCAAACCCGGGATCGGATAGCAACGATACTAACTACATCTTCCTGACTTTTGTCATTACCTACCTGCCGGTGGGTATGGTGGGACTGGTTCTGGCGGCGATCTTGTCAGCTTCCATGTCATCGACATCCGCGGAACTCAACGCCCTGGCATCGACGACCGTGATCGATATTTACAAGCGCATGCTAAAAAAAGACGCCTCTGAAAAGCACTATCTTCTGGTTTCAAAACTGGCCACTGTTTTCTGGGGACTGTATGCGATCGTTTTTGCCTTGTACGCCAGCCATCTCGGCACATTGATAGAAGCGGTGAATATTTTGGGTTCGCTGTTTTATGGCACGATTCTGGGCATCTTTCTTGTCGCGTTCTATCTTAAATCTGCCGGCGGCACTTCGACGTTCTTCGCTGCCGTTTTGGCTGAAGCCGCGGTCATTGTTTGCTATGTGTTTACAGACATCCCTTATCTCTGGTACAACGTCATCGGGTGTCTGGCGGTCGTCCTTCTTGCGCTGTTCATCGAAATGTTTATCGGTAATCGAACAGCCTAAACATATTAATACCTGAGTTGTAAAGTCTTGCAATTTTTTGGCAAAAGTTAGAGAAGATGGGAATCCCCACAGATTGAAGAAACCCACTGATAAAATTTTATTTGGTTCATCAGTGG
>JBHHWX010000500.1:0-4493 GCA_046756745.1 bacterium
TTTAGTTTTGCACTGTTTCAATGAAAGCCGCAACGCTAAAGCGTTGCACTCCAAAACCAATGGCTGAATAGTTACGTTTCGCGAAGTGAGAAATGTTAGTACCTAGGCTTCTTCCAAGACTTCGCTTGAAAGAAGTGGCTCCATTGGAGCAGTAGTCATTTTAACAATTGAAACACACAAAGTAGGCAGTAGGCAATAGGCAAAAAAACGGCGCATCTTTTTAATTGCTTACTGCCAACTGCCTACTGGAAAATTGCCTCGTTTAAACAAGTGAAGTCTTACAACATCGACAATCTTTTGTCGATAGAGGCGCTGTAAGCGCCTAAATTGAGCGATTTAGCATTGACACACTCGATAGAGTCCAAATGCAAATGCTTCACCTTAAAAACGGAACAAACTGTCTATCATTGAATTTTGGAGCCAGGTTATGTTTTTATCAAAAGTTTCCATAAAACGCCCGGTGCTGATGACCATGGTCATCATGTCGTTTGTGGTGATCGGATTGTACTCCTATCTGCAATTAGCCGTGGATCTCACTCCGGACGTCGATTTTCCAGTCGTGACGGTGACGACCGTCTACCCCGGGGCCGGGCCCAAGGAAATAGAGACGCTCATCATCGAAAAGATCGAAGACGAAGTTAGCACCATCAGCGGAGTAAAACACGTACAGGCCGTGGCGCGGGAAGGCGTGGCGATCATGATTGTGGAATTTGAAGTCGGCACCGACGTCGATATCGCGGCGATTGAAGTGAAGGACAAAATAGACCTCATCAAGGCAGATTTACCGGACGATGCAGAAGACCCGTTGGTGTCAAAATTTGACATCAATGCCCAGCCGGTACTCGACCTGGCTGTTTCAAGCCCGAGGCCGCTTGCGGAAGTATATCGAATGGTAGACGATGTCATCAAAGACCAACTGTCCAGGGTTCCCGGTGTGGCGTCTATCGACATTTTCGGCGGCAAAGAGCGCGAGATTTTGATTTCGGTCCGCCGAGATCGGTTGCGCGCCTACGGCCTGTCCATACTCGATGTCGTCGGCGGTATTGCAGCGGCGAACTTAGATATTCCAGGTGGACATATCAAACAGGGGACAAAAGAGTACACGGTCCGGCTCGACGGTGAATTCGAAGAGGTCGAGCACATTCGAAAAATTCAGCTCGTTTCTTTTACGCGGGCGCAACCGATCAAGCTTATCGAAATTGCCGATGTCATCGACACATTTGAGGAACAAAGGGACCTGGCACGCTACGAAAGCAAACCCGCCGTGGGGCTCTCCGTAGTCAAAAAGGGCGATGCAAATTCTGTTGCCGTAGCCAGCGGGGTCAAAAAGGAAATCGAAAAGCTGGCAGAGATTCTACCGGACGATGTCGAGATCGAGATCGCACGCGATCGGTCCGTCTTTATCGACCGCTCCATCAACGATGTGATGAGCAATCTGTTCATCGGCATTCTCCTGACCGCTTTGGTGCTTTACTTATTTCTCCACAATGTTAAAGGCACCATCATCGCCGCGGTGGCCATGCCGACCTCCATCATCGCAACCTTTACCCTCATCCTGTTTGCCGGCTTTACGTTGAATTTCATGTCGCTCATGGGTTTGGCTATTTCAGTAGGAATTCTGGTGGCCAATTCGATTGTGGTTTTGGAAAACATCATTCACCGGATTCAGTTGGGCGAAGAACCGGTAACGGCTGCGGATACCGGGACGACTGAAATTGCCCTGGCGGTAGTGGCATCCACGCTGACCAATATTGTTGTGTTTACGCCCATCGCATTCATGGGCGGCATCGTCGGACAATTCTTCCAGCAGTTCGGCCTGACCGTCGCTTTCGCCACCATTTTTTCGCTTATCGTCTCCTTTACGTTGACGCCGATGTTGGCGGCAAAACTTCTGAAAAAACAAAACAATCATGAAAACAAACGCGGTCTCCTGGCCAGGTTTGGAAAGTCGTGGGACAAACTCTATGAAGAGCTGCAAGCGAGCTACAAAAGCGTCTTGAATTGGGCGCTCAGGCGCCGGGCCGTCGTCATGTTCATCAACACGGTCATTTTTTTGGGCAGCCTGTTTCTGGCTCGCTTTATCGGCACCGAATTCATCACCCCTTCCGATGAGGGGCAGATCGATGTGACCATCGAGATGCCGGCAGGAACACGATTGGAGCGCACGGACAAGTCATTAGATTTGGTGGAACAAACGCTCAGCAAAATACCTGAGGTGAAATCTATTTACACTATTTTGGGAAAAATTGATGGCGGCGGTTTAGCGGCCAGTACCCAAGGCGTTGAAGTCGGTCAACTGGTTGTTAAATTAGTGGAGAAAGATAAGCGAGATAGGGAGACCAAAGAAGTGGCGGATGAGATGTTGTCAAAATTAGCCGCCATCCCGGCAGCGGATATTTCCGTAAAACCGACCAACCCGTTTGGCGGGGCAGCAGCCGACCTGCAAATTGAGCTCACCGGCGCCGACATGGATATTCTGAACGGTTTGGCCGGTCAACTCATGGACATCGTTCGCAGAACCAAAGGCACCACATCCGTAAAATCCTCCTGGAAAGTGGGCAAGCCTGAAATCAAGATCAGACCGGACCGGGAGCGAATCGCCAGCTACGGTTTGATGGTGAGACAACTGGCCTCGGCAATTCGAACCAGCATCGAGGGCACCGTGGCCTCCGAATACCGGGTGGGGGACAACGAATATGACATTCGGGTACGTTTTGCAGATGCCGACAAACACACCATCGATCAGGTGCGGAACATCTTGGTCAGAGGCGGAAACAGCTATGTCATCCCTATCACCGAAGTAGCAGATATCGAGTTTGGCGCCGGCCCGACCCAAATTTCCCGCAAAGACAAAAAACGCTTGGTGACTGTGACCGCGAACATTGCCCAGCGCAGCCTGGGGGAAGTGCAGGCCGACATCGAGGCGCAGATAGCGCAATTGAACCTGCCGACCGGATACGGAATTCTGTTTGCGGGGCAGTCGGAGCGACAGGCAGAATCTTTCGCCAACATTCTACAGGCGATGCTTCTGGCTATCATTTTGACCTATATGGCGCTGGCTGCCATTTTAGAGTCCACTATCCATCCCTTTACGATCATGATGACGCTGCCGTTAGGGCTGGTGGGTGTCATTCTGTCCCTTCTCATCACCGGAACGACGCTCAGCATCTTCAGTATGATGGCACTGGTTATGTTAGTGGGCATTGTTGTGAATAACGGAATTCTCTTGTTAGACTATATTCATGTTCTCAGGGAGCGCGGCATGGAGATAATAGAAGCGATTTTAAAAGCCTGCTCAGAACGGCTGCGCCCCATCATCATGATGAATTTAGCCGTGGCGTTGGGCATGCTGCCATTGGCCTTGGGATTGGGAGAGGGCTCGGAAACCCGGGCGCCTATGGCGATTGTCTCCATCGGCGGTATTATGACGTCGACGATCTTCACGGTTTTCTTGATCCCGGTAATATACCTGACCTTTGAAAGAATCAAAATGAGGCTTGCAAAAAAGACATCAAGCTAACATGGTCATGAACTTGACTTAACAGGAGCTCCATGCCGTTTTTCAAAAGACACCCTAAAAAGATCGGACTTGCTTTAGGCAGTGGCTCGGCGCGAGGGTTGGCGCACATCGGCGTCATTAAGGCGCTGGATGAGATGGGAATCTACGTAGATTATGTGGCCGGAACAAGCATAGGCGCCCTGGTTGGCGCCGTCTATGCTTCAGGAAATATCGAAACGCTCGAGGATGTTGTGCTGAAGCTTGATTGGAAAAAGATAATCAATCTCTTCGACATCGTCTTTCCGAGGTCAGGACTCCTGGACGGGAAAAAGATCACCGATTTCATCCGCCAGCATGTAAAAGGACAGAACATCGAGGATCTCGCTCTGCCTTTCTGCGCTGTCGCAACGGACTTGACCACTGGTAAAGAAGTCAGCCTGGCACAGGGTGATGTCATCGAAGCCATTAGAGCAAGCATTTCAATACCAGGAATATTGACGCCTGTAAAAAAAGGAAACATGGTATTGGTGGACGGTGGTCTGGTCAACCCGGTGCCGGTAAGCGAGGCGCGAAAAATGGGCGCTGAATTCGTCATTGCTGTCGATCTTAACCATGATATTTTAGACAAAAAAGCTGTCGGAAAATCCACCGCCGTCGAAACCCCGAATCGAGCTGCACCTCAGGCAGCGAATCAAAACGATGAAGGCAAAAAGAGTTTAGTGCGCATCTGGAATAAAAAGCTCGCGGCGCTTGATTTTTCCGTTTTGAGTCAAGTTATGCCGCGAATGGATAAAGAGGACTCGCTGCCGGGTATTTTTGATATTCTCGTCAATTCGATTAATATCATGGAAATGCAAATCACCGATCGGAATCTCAGGACAGACACACCCGATCTCCTTATTCGGCCAAAATTGGGTCACATTAACTTTCTTGAGTTCAAACGGGCGCAGATAACCATCGAAGAAGGTTACCGGGCAACCAAAGCTCAATTCAA
>JBHHWX010000501.1:0-4490 GCA_046756745.1 bacterium
AAGGCGTCTCGCCGAGGGTTTTTGGGCACAGAGTCGGAGTAAAACTCGCTCGGCGAGGACGCCGTCGCTCAGAAAACATACTTTCCGACTGAATTTCTAGGAACATGCAGGAATGACAAAAAGAACTGTTTTCGTTCAAACCCAATTAAGCGCCTTATCGGGGACCTTCGAAAGGTAGACCGGAAAAGTTCTTGAACTTGATATGATAAATAGTTAAACTAAATGCATTATGAACATGAACATCAAAAGTTTCAACGCAGTTTTAAAAGCGCTGCATGAATATAATGTAGAGTATATCCTTGTTGGTGGGCTTGCGGTTATTCTTCATGGCGTACCAAGGGTTACAGAAGATCTGGATATTTTCATCAGAAGCGAGGCTGCAAATGTCGAGAATCTAAAGAAAGCCCTGGCCTCTGTATTCGATGATACGAGCATCAATGAAATCGGTCTCAGTGATTTGGACGAGTATCCGGTGGTTCGGTATGGCACTCCTGAGAATTATTATATTGATATCATGGATCGAGTGGGCCAGGTTTTCAAATACGACGACCTGGAGTATGAGGTTATTGAAAGTCGGGGCATTTGTGTTCGAATCGCAACCATTGAGACTCTGATCAAGTTAAAAGAGGGAACCATTCGGACAATAGATAAAGCGGATGTCATCTTATTGACGGAGATCTTGCAAAAGAAGAAATAATGCCCGTTTACAAATATAAAAATTTTGAAGAAGCCGAAGAGCATTTGAAGCAGCTTCAATCTAACGACCCTTTGGAAAGATTGTCAAAACTGGAAGCGATAATGACTGCATTGAAACCGCGAAGAAAAATTCAGCGCGGCATATTCAAGTTCAAAACTCATGAAGAAGCCAATAAACATCGGGAACGTTGGTGATTATGACACTTGTTTTACTTATTCTTGGATTCTCATTTATTGGTTGGGGACTTTATCAAATAAAAAAGGGTTCTGCATACATAGGGTCTAGAGGAGGAGATTTAATTCTTTATAAATCAGATTGGATTAATAAGAGCGACTCTCCTTATAAATTCTGGTTTATTGTTGTTAGCGAAATAGTAACAGGCAGCTTTTTTATCTATTTTGGATAATATGCCAATTCTTTGATATCCCATGTGATTGGTTACTCTTTTTTCTTTTCATCTTCTTGCTCATTCAACCAGCTCCTGCGGATGGCTGCCTGCAGCTTTGTCGGCTTCTCGATTTCTTTGATTTCATACTTGTGCGGGTGCGCTTCAGTTAAAACGACATCGAAGTCATTCAACTTGTCTCGGCGGAAAACCGTTACCCGGACAGTGTCGCCGGGCGCGAATTGTCTCAAAAGTAAATCGAGATTCTTCCGGTGGACGCGCCGGCCGTCGATAGCGAGTAACACGTCCTCGATATCTAAACCCGCCTCGGCGGCAGGGGAACCGGGCATGACGTTTTCGATGCGGGTTTCTTTTTCATCATCGGAAATGTCGATACCGAGAGAGACACGCGGCCCCTTCTCATCCTGCTTTGTTATCAACTCTAAGCCCGCGTGTGCAAGAAAACGATTGAAGTCAATCTCCACGGTGCCGTACACATAATCCGAAAAAATCTTTTCAAAGCCCGCCCCGGCGATCTCTCTAACCGTTTTTTCCAGACCATCTTCAGGAACGCCGCGCTTTTTCCTGGCATAGTTTTTATTGAGATAGCGCATCACGTTTTTTAAGGATTTTTTGTTTTTCGTGCGCTGCCGGATTTCAAGGTCGAGGAGCATGCCCAAGATATTTCCCTTTGCATAAAAGGAATAATAAGAGTTGGGCGGAGCGTTCCCCATGCTTTTCGTCCAGCTATCCCAGCTCACCATATCCACACTCGTCACCTTGTGGCCGTAGGTGTTTCGATAGCGTTTGATGGCTTTCGCCCAATCGCTGCGGCACCAAATGATACATAAACAGATAGCGCTTGCCGGCTGTATCATCCATCATTTGAGATTGTTCGACAACGATTTTACGGATGTCGTCGATGAGCTTTTCTGACTTATAGTTGGCCTCGCCTTGCAAGGCGATTTCGTATGTGGTTCCCTGCTCTTCAAACGCGAGTAAATTAAACGACGGACTGATCAGAATGGGCGCGTCGACCAGCTCGTGATAATTCGGACTCACAAAAGCTCCTGTGCTCACATCAAATTCCAGGGCCGTGGCAATGTTCCAGTCCGCGGGTTTTTCAATGGCAAGCGAGACAGGCAGCAGCTCTTTGCCCGGAACATACATCAAACAGGTAACCGGATTAATGTAGGTTTCTGCATCGTCGACATAGCTGGAACCGCCGTCCAATTGCCGTGCATAATACGTGTATTTGACCATGACCTCTTGGTCCGGCATTTTGTCGATGCGCCAAGTGTCTTTGTCGATTTTTTGCGAATCCAGCGGCTGCTCATCGGCGTCAAAAGCATTGAATGACACAACATTTTTCGCGTAGTTTTGAATGACATATCTGCCCGGTCTCCAAGCCGGAAGACTCACGGTCACCGAATTCGTTTTCAACCCCGCTATGTGCATGCTGATTTGTAACAGGTGGGAGTTGGGTTGGCCCCAGCTCATGTGATAGGAGATTTTTATGTCCTCATTTTGAGGTATCGAGGTTAAGCCAAAAACATGATGGGGCATCAAGCTCAAGCAGATGATCGAAAATGTGAAGATTGTTTTTTTCATATCATAGAAATAATTTTTGGTAACCGGTCACAGAGTATTAATTCTTTTTGACAGGATAACAGGATAAGCCGGATTTACAGGATGCTCCTCTCCAGGTAAGACTCTAACTTTTCTTTTTACTTCACCTTTCTTTAGCCCAATATTTTTGAAAATGAAATCCTGAACATCTTGAGAATCTTGTTATCTTGTCAAAAATATGCCAATTCCTTGAAACCTCCTGTGATTGGTTACAATTTTTGGGTATCAATTTAACGTTACTTGAGGTCGTTGGCGTGAATGGTATAGGTCCATTTCTCCTTGCCATCCTTGTCAAAAACAGTGATCTTAAGATGACGGTTTTTTCGCGGACCGGAAAATTCAAAAATGCCAAAATTACGCTCCGTGAGCACCGTACCCGGAACCCGTAAAAAATTGGGTTCTTTTTCTCCGCCGATAAAAGGGCCGGCCGTAAGCGGCGAAATGGTCACATCGTAGAGCGGGTAGGCGCTCGGGCGCTGCAATTTAGTGAGCTCCGTGCGATGACGATCTCCGGTAAGAAAAATCACGCCGCTGATGTTTTCTTGTTCGATAGCTTTGAGCATGGCTTCGCGCTCTTGCGCAAAAGCCGCGTGGTTTTCAGAACCAGCAAACGGATTGAGCACCTGGCCGCCGATCGCGACAAACTTAAACGGCGCCTTACTGCTGACCAATGCATCGATGAGCCAGTCTAATTGCCGTTTGCCGAGGATACCCCTTGTGCCCGTTTTCCGGTTGTTCGGGCTTCTGTAATAACGATTATCCAGCAGAAAAAACTGCATATCCGACCATTCAAATGTACAGGTGATACCTGGCTGGCCATCGACTCCGAAAAAGGGGTTGCCCCAAAAGAGTTCAAAAGCGCGCAAGGTTTCCGGTTTCATTCCGAAGCCGCGGTCGCTGTTGTTGGGACCGAAATCGTGGTCGTCCCAAATGGCATAGTGATGCACCGACGCCAGTAAGGGCTGTAATTCGGGTAAGGATCGGGTGTGGGTATAGCGATACAGGATCCCTGTGCGTGTGTTCCAATCGGGTTCGCGTAAATAGACATTATCTCCCAACCAGAGCATCAGGTCCGGATGTTTTTTAGTGATCTCGGTAAAAATGCGAGAGTGTTTGCCATAAGGATCGCCGGGACGATCATAAGGCGGGTCATTGACGTAGGCGCAACTGCCGAGGGCCATTTTGAAGTCCGGCGGGTCTGTGCGCCACTGCCATAGCTTTTGAGTTTGGAAACGCAGTGGATAGGGGAGCTCGACTTTTATGCCATTGATAAACAGCTCGTATTCATAATGCTTGCCGGGTTGCACCCGATCCGCTATCAATTTTGCCGTAAAAGCTGTCGCTTTCGTCGTTTCAAGTTCAGCGGTGGCGGAGCGTTTTTGTGGTTCGTTTCTGTCAAAATACTCGATTTTTACCTTTGCGGATTTTTTCGTCTGCACCCAGAGAAGCACTTCCCTCATATCCCCGTAGCCGACCATGGGGCCGGATTGCAGATAACTTTTTTGTGCATGACCGGCATCTAAATACAACAAAACCGCAACGATGACCGTCATCCACTGTCGAGATGTTTTCATCACATATTCCTTTCAACGTAATTTTACTAGCATTTCTCACTTCGCGGAATGGCCTTAAACAAGAGTAAATAAATATCATAGCAGCTTGGCCGAAAAGTTTAGCGAAGGCGTCCCCGCCGAGCGATTTTTACTCCGACTCTGTGCCCAGAAAACCCTCGGCTATGTTGTCTAACCGCTTCGCGGTAATACGAACCTCGTACCAAAC
>JBHHWX010000502.1:0-4488 GCA_046756745.1 bacterium
GGCGGAATGAGCTTAGGCACACAACCCAGATTAGGGCGATGTGCCCGGAATGCCTCTGAGAGCGCAAATCCTGAACTGTGGAGCGGTCTTGTGGGGGCGTGGGTTCCTTCTCTCGGTTTTCAAGGCACTCAATTATTTGATGTGAGTGGCTATGGAAATCACGGCACACTCACAAACATGGATCCTGCTACGGATTGGGTTGTTGGGGAAAAAGGATTGGCCTTAGACTTTGACGGGAGTAATGATTATGTGAATATGGGCGACCTCTTTGATGGTCTTACACAAGTAACTATATCAGCATGGGGTAAGTGGGGTAGTGGTACACCGTCATCAAATGATGCATTTGTAGGAAAACATAATTCTTTTATGATTAGACCCGGTAACGCAGATAACAGGATCATTTTCTATATTAGAGACTCTGTTAGTTGGTTTAATTCTGGAGATAGCACTTCTAATATTAATGATGGTCAATGGCATCATTTTGTTGGAAAATATGATGGGAATCGTGTGTCTATCTGGATGGATGGAGTGGAAGAGAATGCTTCTAATGTTGGAGCAAAAACATTAAACAGTAATGCAGAAAATTTCCAAGTTGGTCGTTTAGGGTCTACCAATCAATATTGGAACGGCTCCATAGACGACGTCCGCATCTACAACCGCGCTTTATTGCCAAGCGAAATCGTAGAGTTATACATTGATGCGTTATCCCTCTTCCGCCTTCGTCAACAAGTGCCAATGTTTGTTTCGGCTCCACCTGCGGGAGGCCTGAGTATTCCTGTAGCAATGCATGGCTACCGATCTAGGAGAGTTCGCGTATGTGGCTGAAACAATCGACAACCACAACAATCAATATGGGTCCAGCCCTTGACAAAACTGATGGCGTGACAGAAGAGGTCGCGCTTTCTCCGACAGTAAATCTATCCAAAAACGGTGGGGTTTACGCAGCCAGAAACAGCGCCACTGCGATAGCACACGATGCGGACGGGCATTATCGTGTTGAACTGAACGCGACAGACACAAATACACTTGGGCGCTTGAGGGCTTATTTTCAAGATCCCGCCACGCACCTGCCTGTCTGGGAAGATTTCATGGTCGTTCCAGCAAATGTATATGACAGCCTGATCGCCGGAAGCGACACGCTTAAGGCAGACGTGACGCAGTTAGTTGGCGTAGCGCAGAGCGCAACCGACCTCAAGGACTTTGCTGATGCAGGGTACGATCCGGCTACAAACAAGGTTCAAGGGGTTGTGCTGGTCGATACGACGACAACTAATACGGATATGCGGGGTACTGACGGTGCAAATACAACGGTGCCTCTTGCGGCGGCTTCAACGGCAACCCTCGCAAATCAGACAACTATCCTGAATCGAATCGGGGATTTCGCTGGTACGGGTCTCAATACCATTAAAGGTTTCTTCCAGGCCATGTTTAGAAAAGATGGTGGTGTAAGCGGAGCAAACCTGCCAAGCGAGATAAACGAAGTTGAAAATACTATTTCCGGCACATACGATGCCTCAACAGATAGCCAGGAAGCCACGCGAGATACGGCTCCGCTGGGGACTGCCATGAGAGGAACAGACGGCGCGAATACGATAACACCCCCTACGTCGGCGGCGATAGCGGATGCAGTCCACGATGAGGCTCTTTCCGGTCACACGACAGCAGGAACGGCAGGAAAGAAACTCTCGGACATTCCAACGACTGCGATGAGGGGCACTGACGGGGCAAATACAACGACACCTCCGACTGTCACGGCAATTCGCACGGAGATGGACAACAATAGCGCGAAACTGGCAGAGGTTACAGCGGCTCGCAAGAGCGAACTCGATGCAGGGACAAGCGGGAAAATGGCGAATGATGTTGATACAAGACTTCCTACTTCAAGTGAGTTGGCCTATATCGTTGACCATGCTAAAACAGCGCCCCCGGTAACTTTTACTGGCGGATCGACTACAACAGCTATCCTGGGCAATGTTGATGGGGTGGCGGCAAGTTCAACGGATGATTTTTATAATGGGGCTGTTCTTATTTTCAACGCTGGCACATTGGACGAGCAGCGGACAGATATTACGGATTATGTTGGAGCGACCAAAACAGCGACCATTACTGCTGTCACAACGGCGGTAACTTCATCCCACACAGCTATTATGGTATGATTGGGGGTGTAATGTGGCATTATCAGGCAATCAAATCACCTCAAATTCTCCGGGAGGTTCAGGGAAAGCAAGGATTCCGTTTACACCAAAATCAGAGACGGCAATAACAATCATCACAAAAATGGTGAATAAATTCTGGTACAGGATGTAGTATGGCGAACGATATCACAAAAGATCCAATCGTTATCGACACCGCAAGCGCGAGCAATATTACCACAAAAACTTTTAGCGTCCATGCGATAAGACTGGTATCACCGTCTGCTACAGCGGGAGATACTTACGTTGTTCAGGATAAAAACGGGAACCTGAAATGGGATACCGTTGCCGTGAATAATGCGCCCCTTGTAGAACATACCCATGTTGCGGACGGTTATGGAGAGCCGTTGATTTTTGAAGGGCTGAAAGTCCCGACTTTAGCGAATGGAAAAATTTCTTTATATATTTCAAGTCCGATTCCTATTGAATAAATGAGGTAATCACACATGGAAATTAAAAGAGCGGTAAAGCTGACAAAAGATTTATCCGAGATGTTTTCCGGTTTAGTTGAACTCAATGAAGCATTGACGCTTATTGACAGCAAGGATACTGTCCTGGTTGAACTAAAAAAGCATAAGGATATTCTCCAGAAGGAGATCGACAAGAAAAAGGGTCAACTTACGAAAACGACAGAGAAGGTCAATAAAGATATCGAGCTTCTTTCGGCTAAGCATAAGCAGTTTGTCTCTTCAATCGAAACCGAGGCTAAAGCCCTTCGCTCCGAGAGAGACGGGTTGTTTGCTGAAATGTCGGCCATGAAAGAGAACATGATTGCAAATGCGAAGGTTGAAGCAAAGGAAATTCTTGACAAGGCAAAAACAGAAGTCAAGCGGCTTGATGGGCAAATCAGGCTGAAAGGGAAAACCCTTGAGGAAATGAACGCCTCTGTTGAAAATTTAAGGAAGCGATTTGGCTAATTCGGATTTCAATCTAAACCGGGATGACATTATATCGGCGGCTTTCAGGAAGCTGAGAGTTATTGGATATGGTGTGGGGTTAAGTGGCAATCAGGTCGCTCAGGGAAGCCAGGCCCTCAATCTTATAATCCGGGAAGAGGATCTTGCCGGGACTGGAACCTCAAGAGATGTGTGGGCTGAATCTACCGGAACGATCATCTTGAAATCCGGGGGGTATATTTATTCAACCTCTGATGGGCTTAAATCAGATATTACCGAGATCACAAGAGCTGTTTTCAGGAATACGAGTGGGGGCGATACCCCGATAGATGTTATTTCCGGGGAGCAGTACGAAGAGATAGAAGATAAAAACGAAACAGGAGATGTTTGCAAGATTTACCTGAAACGTGAGTCCTTGCCTGCGAATCAAACGCTTTATGTCTGGCCTGTTCCAACGGCTCTTGGTACAACAAGCGAGGTGATTGGAAGTGATAGTTTAAATTACAGTGCCATCATGGGCCATACTGCAGCTTCGATAAATCAGCCAATTACAGGGGGAAGTTACAAGCTGTACTGGGAGCAGCAGGGATCTTCCGGCGGGGCGTGGGCTTCCGGGACAAGCTACACAAGCGGCGCGTCTATCCATTACACTTACAAACGTCTTTTGCTGGATTTTGATTTAAATACGGATAAGCCGGACATGCGGCAAGGGATGAACAGGTACCTTATTTTAAGGCTTGCTTATGATTTAAGCCCGGAATACGGGATGAGCATGGACGAGAGGTTGTGGTTGAAGTCTGAATATACCGACATAAAGCGGAAACTGTTTTCTTCCACTCAAAGCAATTCACAGGATTTCCACAATAAAGGGGTGTTTTTCTGATGAGTAACGGAGGCGGGAAATTCAAAGTATTCGGGCCTTTTTGGGACTCGACTAATAGCAAGATATTCCAAAGTATTTATATTTATGCTTTCGCGGCAGGAACAACCACCCCGAAGAACTTCTGGACTGACGAAGCAAAAACGACCGCTGTAACAAGTCGGCAAGGTGGGCTGGAAGGCACTGTTGACGGATTCTTTGATGGCGATTACAAGATTGAGATAAGAGAATCCGATAATACTACCGTCATTAAGACCTACGATAATTTCAAGATCACAGCCGACACGGCAACAATGTGGGAGGGAAATGCCGGAACTGCCGCGCCATCGGCAACGACGGCGAACCGATGGCAGCTATTTGCGCTTCATGATGCCTCTAATAATTTTAGCGATTTACTTATAAATCTCGGAGCCAGCTTTGTTTCTTTGCTCAGGGATGAAGTCAACGCATCATGGTTTTCAACCTTTAATGCGGCCATCACAGCTATAGGTTCATCTACAAAAACCTTGGTTGTCTCAAA
>JBHHWX010000503.1:0-4485 GCA_046756745.1 bacterium
GGTCTTCAGTGGAAAATCACGTTAGAACCTTATCAAGTGCGCTGGTTGCACTTAGGGGAAGTGGGATAAAACACGTGACCATAGCGAAAAGAAAATTCGAAATAGTGATTGACCGAAAACTCGAAAAACTCGATTTTAAACCTCTCTTAGCGAAGGCGTCCCGCCGAGCGTTTTCTACCCTCAGTCTGGGATGAGAAGCCCTCGGCGAGACGCCTTCGGGAAGTAAGTTTGGACTTTTCGAGTTACAAAATCTGTGTTGAATCAGTGTGAACCCCGTAAGATAAAAAATATCAGCCAAACAGAAAACCTAAAACTCTTATCTAACGGGGTGAATCCGCGCGGCTAAACTTATTTTGAGTAGTATCGAACGACTGTGGGATACATAATTTAAGGAGGAAAAATGATTGACCTTTTTATTGTACTTGCCTTCGTTGTCTATTCCGTTTCAACGGGATTTCGTGCGCGTAAGAAGGCCTCGCAAAACCTGCAAGAGTATTTTCTCGCCGGGAAAACCCTGACTGGCTGGCGCGCTGGGTTGAGCATGGCGGCAACCCAATTCGCAGCGGATACCCCCTTGCTGGTCACCGGGCTTATCGCCACCGGAGGGATTTTTTTAGTCTGGCGCTTGTGGATTTATGGTATTGCCTTTTTAATGATGGGATTCGTTTTCGGGGCGGCCTGGCGCCGGGCCGGCGTTTTAACCGACGCCGAGCTTACCGAAATCCGCTACAGCGGCAAAGGCGTGCTGCCATTACGAGCCCTCAAAGCCGTATACTACGGTACGGTTATCAACTGTGTGGTTCTGGCAATGGTGCTGGTAGCCGCCATGCGCATCGCCGAGGTTTTTTTGCTCTGGCATCAATGGCTGCCGGCAGGATTTTATGCCTTTCTGCTCGCCGCCACAAAAGGCCTTGGGCTTGCTCTGGGCAGCAGCGCAACAGGCCTGGACCCGTCGATTGTCACCACCAATAACCTCATCAGCATTCTGGCGATTCTGAGCTTTACCGCATTGTATTCCACAACCGGCGGCTTGCGCAGCGTGGTCGCGACCGACGTCATGCAGTTCGGCCTGGCCATGGTCGGTACCCTCTGTTACGCCATTATCGTCATCGACCGGGTTGGAGGTCTGGGCGCGTTAACTGAAAAAATGACGGATATCTACGGAGCGGTCTTGTCGCAAAAGCTGCTCTCTTTTGCGCCAGGAGGCGGAGAAGCGATTCTGCCGTTCCTCATCATCATCGGCCTGCAATGGTTTTTCCAGATGAATAGCGACGGCACCGGTTACCTCGCGCAGCGCTCCATGGCGTGCGCCACAGATAAAGATGCGCGGATTGCCGCCATGGTCTTTTCCTGGATGCAAATTTTCGCGCGCAGTCTCATCTGGCTGGTTATCGGAGTTGGTTTGCTGGTGCTCTATCCCTTTTCGCCGGAAGCCGCTGCCGGCGATCAATTTACCGCGAGCAGGGAAATCTTGTTTGTCACGGGTATTAATGACATGCTGCCGGCCGGCATTCGCGGTTTGATGCTGACCGGCCTGCTTGCTGCGCTCGCCTCGACCATCGACACCCACCTGAATTGGGGGGCAAGTTACTGGAGCAATGACATTTACAAAAGGTTGATCTGCAACCATTGGCGAAAACGTGAGCCTAAAAACCATGAGCTAGTCTTGGCTGCCCGGCTCTCCAACATTTTGATTTTGGTCATTGCCCTTATCGTCATGGCAAACTTAGGCTCGATTCAGGAGGCCTGGTTCATCTCGTTGATGTTTGGCGCGGGAATGGGATCGGTGCTGGTGATGAGGTGGCTCTGGGAACGCATCAACCTTTTCTCTGAGCTGGCGGCGATGGCCGCCTCTCTCATCGTTGCGCCGATCTTGCTTGTGACCACCGATGTAGAATGGATTCGATTGGGTGTGATGGCGCTCACTTCCACCTCAGTCGCCATCGCCGTCACCTATTTTACGCCTGCGACGGATGAGAATATTTTAGTACAATTTTATCAACGCGTGAAACCCGCGGGTTTCTGGCGGAAAACCGCTGCCGCCGCAGGCGACGATCCTAACCGCGCCGTAACCGGTTTGTCTAAAGAAGCGAAAACCACAGCGCTGTCTGCTCTCTCACTTTTCTTGATGTTGGTCGGAGTTGGTAAACTGTTAATACGGCCGGCGATGGAATCGAGCTTGTGGGGCTGGCTTTGCATTCTTGCCGCTCTCGCGCTCATTCCTCTGTGGTGGAAAAATGCGCTTGCAACGGAAAAGTAAAAGTCGGGATCTTCGTCGGAATGGAGCTGTCCAAAAAGGGGAAAAGATGTCTTTGCGAGGAGTCCCGATTTTCCTTAAATAATACAAAACCTAACGCGGAAAAGCCGCACTGTCAAATGTGAAACGTGCAATGTCAGATATGAAAAGTGCCTCTCAAAATGGTGTGTTGGGAATAGAGTCATCTCACGTCTACCGTTTGCCGTCTCACGTCTACAACAATCTTCCAAAAAAAAGATGTCATATTTTTTGCAAAAAAATGCACAAGTTCAAAGATAATATCATAATTAAGGATAAAACATCGGAGGAAGCATGCCACAATTTGAATTAAGTACAATTGATTTGACCATTGTCATTGCCTACCTTGTTTTCATAGTTGTCCTTGGATTGCGATTCACAAAAAAGAATGAGAGCGCAGAAGATTATTTCCTGGGAGGGCGCGTGTTCACTTGGCCTCTCATTGGGCTCTCACTTTATGCCTCTAATATGTCGAGCGCCAGCTTGATCGGTATGGCGGGCAGCGCCTACGCAACAGGTATTTCCGTTTACAATTACGAATGGATGGCTGCGGTGGTTTTGGTGTTTTTTGCCATCTTTTTTTTACCGTACTACCTGAAGTCGCAAGTTTATACCATGCCGGAATTTTTAGAGCGCCGCTACGATTCACGTGCGCGCTATATTTTTTCCAGCGTCACGTTAATCGGAACAATCATCATTGATACGGCCGGGTCTCTTTATGCCGGGGCGCTGGTCGTAAAGCTGATCTTTCCACAAATCCCGATGTGGCAGTCCATCACAACGATTGCGCTTTTCTCCGGCCTTTATACGATTGCCGGCGGCCTGGCCGCGGTGGTTTACACCGACTCCATTCAGGCGATCCTGCTGACCATAGGCGCGATCATGATCTCAGTGATCGCGTTTATGAAAGTCGGCTCCTGGGAAGCAGTCACAGCGGTCACACCGCCGGAAATGCTCAGCGTCATTCAGCCTTTAAGCGATTCATTTCTGCCCTGGCTTGGTCTCCTGACCGGGGTGCCGTTGCTCGGCTTCTATTTCTGGTGCAATAACCAATTTATGGTACAGCGCGTTCTCGGGGCCAAAGACGTCAACCATGGCCGCTGGGGAGCGTTATTTGCCGGCTTGTTGAAATTACCGATTATTTTTATCATGGTGCTGCCGGGAACTATGGCGCGCGTGCTCTACCCGGCTGCCGAAAACCCGGCGATTCAAAACAATCCGGACCTGGTTTTCCCGACCCTGATGTTTGATTTGCTGCCGGTGGGTGTTTTAGGTATTGTGGCCGCCGGTCTGATCGCAGCGATTATGTCCAGTATCGACTCCACTTTGAATTCCGCTTCCACCCTGGTGACCATGGATTTTTTCAAAAAGCTGCGTCCGCGAACAACGAGCTCACAGTTGACCTGGGCAGGCCGCATCTTTACCGGCATCTTCATGATATTGGCCGCTGCTTGGGCGCCCAATATCGAAAAATTTCCCTCACTCTGGCAATATCTGCAAACCGTGCTCGGATATATTGCACCGCCTATTGTGGCGTGCTTTCTTATGGGCCTGTTCTGGAAGAGGGCTAACGCTCACGGGGCCTTTGCCGCTCTCATTGTCGGCTTCGCTGTCGGCATCCTCGACGTCGGTCTGCGAGTCGCCGGCGTCTCGGTCTGGTTTGTAGAGATCCACTTTCTTTACCTGGCAACATTACGTCTCATCATCTGTCTGGCAACGCTTTATATCGTGAGCCTGCTCACGGCCCCGCCTGCAGAAGAAAAAGTCAAAGCCTATATCTGGACAAAAGAAGTCTTTCGTTCCGAAACGCAGGAGTTGAGTCATGTCCCCTGGTTCAAGAATTACCGCGTGCAATCGCTCATCCTGCTTGCACTCACAGCGATATTTGTTTCCGTTTTTTGGTGAAAAAACAGCGCGGCGAAGCCCCGGCTGTCCTTGGTATTTTATTATTGACGGTCGGGGCAAATGTGAAATGTGAGACGGCAGACGGCAGACGTGAAACGGCAGATGTGAGACATTGAGCCAAAATTCAATGTGAGGAGGAAGAGAAAGGCTTAATTTAAGGCATAAAACTCTGGATGTTTGGAAAAAGGCGGTTGGCTGCATCTTCCCTATTCCCCTATTCCCTATACCCGCCTTTCCCCCTTGCAACCATTTTTTTCCTTGCTTTTCTCTAAAATATGAATTATCATTAACATAAGTTCTCCCAA
>JBHHWX010000504.1:0-4482 GCA_046756745.1 bacterium
TAGCGCTTAATGAGCGGTACCTCTTTTTCGCCCACCAGCTTAACTTTCAAAGTGTTGACAATCGTCTCGGCAATGTCATCCTGAATGGCGAATACATCCTCCAGCTCGCGGTCGTACTTCTCCGACCAGAGATGGTATCCGTCCGCCACGTTGATGAGCTGGGCGGTGATGCGAAGCCGGTTGCCTGCTTTTCGAACGCTACCTTCAAGAACTTGATTGACTTCAAGCTCTTTACCAATTTTTTTAATGCTTATCTCTTTCCCTTTGAACTGAAAAGCCGAAGTCCGTGAAGCCACTTTCAATCCCTCAAGCTTAGTCAACGCATCGATGAGTTCCTCAGCCATGCCGTCACAAAAATATTCCTGATCCTTCTCCGGACTCATGTCCACAAACGGCAGCACGGCGATGGAAGGCGCTTGCTTCTCTTTGCCAACGGCTTCTTTTGTTGACTCCGACTCAAGCTCTTTTTTCAAAGCGCTCAAATCAGTTAGTATCTCGTCCATCTGCTGGTAGCGGTCCTCTGGCTCCTTTGCCAGAGCCTTGGCAACGATTTGCTGTAAATTTGCCGGAATCTCGGTCGTTTGCTCAGGTTCTTCATTGAGGATGGAATAAATGACCGCCTGTTCGTACTCCCCTCGAAACGGCAACTCCCCGCTGACCATCTCATACAAAACCACGCCCAGCGACCAGATGTCTGTGCGGTGGTCCATCGTTACTCCTTGCGCCTGCTCCGGCGACATGTAGGCCACCGTACCCAAAGTCGTCCCGGTCTTGGTGAGCTGCGTAACTCCAGTGAGTTTGGCCAGTCCAAAATCGAGAATCTTTACGATGCCATCACTGGTGACCATGAGGTTCGCCGGCTTGATGTCCCGGTGCACAATGCCTTGCTCATGCGCTTTGGCCATTCCCTGCGCGATTTGGCAACTGATGTCCATTGCACTTGCCACTTGTAACTTGCCACCTGCAACTTTCTGCTTCAGGGTCTCGCCGTCATAACAAGCCATGGCGATGAACAACTGTCCGTCCTCCGTTTCGTCGATTTCATAGATGGTGCAGATGTTGGGATGGTCGAGCGCGGAAGCCGCCTGGGCTTCGAGCATGAAGCGTTCTTTGGCTTCGGCGTCGCGGGTCAAGTCCGGCGGCAGAAACTTGAGGGCGACCGTGCGTTTGAGCTTGGTGTCTTTGGCCTTGTAGACCACACCCATGCCGCCGCCACCTAACTTTTCTATAATTTTGTAATGCGAAATCGTTTTACCTATCATGATCTTGATTTATTATATTATGGTTTAACGTCGAAAGATTCATTGATCCGTTAATCCAATGATCCAACAATCCAGTGGTCTTAGAACGACTGCACAATTCGCCCGAGAATCAGCCGTCCCATTTCCGGCGCATCGACAAATTCACGGTGCTTGTTGTCGAACAGATTCATCGCCGACAGCATCAGTCGTGTGTTTTTCGAGAACGGTACCTCATAAGCCAGGTTCAGATCGAACAGGGTGTACGATTTGATGTCGCCGATGTGCACGCCGGAAATCATCGGAAACCCTTCGACATAACGGTAACGCAGCTCGGCATCCAGTCCCTTCTCAGAATTGCGGTACTTCACGGCGAGGCCGGCTTTGTTACCGGCGGCATTCAGCGACACATTACCGATGCCGTCGAGATTGCGCCAGATGACATGGTTGGGCCGCTTAAAAGGATTGAAGCTGCTCTTTGTGATAAAGGAGTAATTACCTGAGAAGCTCCAGTTTCGGTTCAGGTAGTAGGCGAAAGTGGCGTCAAAGCCGTTCACAGAAACCTTCCCGAAATTGCGATACGTAAGAAGCACATCCGTATCGTTGGCGATCTGTTCCGGAGAAATGACTCCCAGCGGCAACCGCGCGGCGGCGGTTACCAGACCGGTGACGATCTGGGCAGCTTGCGCTTGCGCCTGCTCCGGCGGCAAACCTTGAGCAATCAGAGCATTAGCGATGGCCACGGCCGTCGGCTGCAAAGCGGCGCCAAGCTGCTGCGGATTGGCAAAAACGTTGGGCGTTTCAGTTCTGAACAGCGGAATGAAATCATTGAACCTGGTGTGGTAGACGTCCACGGCCAAGAACAGCTTATTGCCAATAACTCCTTTGTAGCCAAATTCAAAGGTGTTGTTGATGGTGGGCCGCAGCGGATCGATATCCTTCACATCGGCAACCAGATCAAATGAGCCGGTGGAAGGGTTCAAGCTCCGCAGGTCGCCAACTACGGTGCCACTCAGTTGTTGCGGTAAGGTAGCGTTGAGCAGCGCTTGAATTTGCGCCGGGGACTGGGCAATGAGAATTTGACGCAATGTGGGCCAGATCGAATTCACCGTAGCCGGAACGTATCCGGTTTCAGGCGGCAGCAGTTGCGTCATCATCATGGGACGGCCGTCGCTGCCTCTATGGAAGGTAAAACCGCTCTCGGAAGGCACGCCCGTTAAGCGAACAGCGATCAACGGTTTGTTTGGATTCAACGGGTTTGGCACACTCCTGGCAAGCAGATCCCCGAACAATTGCGAGGCAGTGGGCGTGGTGTAGGCGCGGTTGTAGGTCAGGCGGAAGTTGTGCTCCGGGCTTGGTTTAAACACCAATGCCGCTCGTGGCGAGAAAACCGGATTCTCCAAATGGCTGTGATCGTCCACACGGCCCGCCAGCACCAAGTCTAACTTGGAGGAGAGTTTGGTTTCCGACTGCAGATACAGGCCTAATTCGTTAACGTTATCGCGGTCCTCGTTGCGGCCGTGGATGGTGCGCCGCGTGTCCGGCCTGGTGAGCAAAGCGTCGAACCCGTAAGTGAAACGTTGCCGCTCGCCAACGCTGAGACGATGCTGCGCCTGGCCGCCAAACAATTTGGAAAAGTCGTCGATAAATTGGCCGGTACGCAAGAGATAGGTGTCGCCGGAATTGCTGGCATTGACGAAGCCCTGCACAAAGAGGTCTTTGTAGTTCAAACGGGTCTGCGCATATTTGTGCGTCCAGCCTCGGATCTGGGCGGCGCCGGTTTGCACCAACTCCACTTCGTCAGCGCGGGTCAAGCCGCCAGCAAAAATGAGCGTGGCGTCCTCGCTAACGCGGAGATCCAGACGCGCCTCGCCAGCAAACCTCTCAACATCAAAGTCGCGCTGGTTGGGCTGCGGCCCGCCTTCGGTTTCAATGCCGGTGGGGGTCGGACGGAAAAGCACCACCGTGTCGGGTTCGGCGGCATCGAAACTTTGCCAGTCCTCACCGCGAAGGTATTGGGCGGAAATCTTAAAACCCACCTTTTTACCCAGGCGACGAGCGTGGCGCACCGTTGCCGTAAAAATATCGCTGCCACCCCGGGGATCGCGGTCCGAAATATTGAAAAAATCGCGACCGCCGCCGCCAACGCTGACGGTCGTGCCTTCTGATTCAAAAGGCGAACGGCTGATGAAGTGGACTACGCCGTTGGCGCTGTTCGGCCCGTAAAGCGCCGAGCCGGGTCCCGAAACCACCTCAATGCGGGCGATATCTTCGTTAGTCAACGAAATTAAGTGCGGCACGTTGTAGCGCAACGAAGGCACATGTTCGTAGCGATAATCGGTAAGCGTTTGTAACGTGGCGGAAATGATGTCGTTGAAGCCGCGGATGACCACGTTACTCTGCACGATCCCCTTGCTGCCAATATCCACGGCCGGCAAGCCGCGCAACTGGTCCGTAGGGGTCAACATCGGACGATTTTGAATTTCGGACGCTTGCAATACCGTAATAGCCGCCGGCGCTTCCAGCAATTTCTCCGGCCGCCGCGAGGCGGTGATGGTCACCGGGTTCAGTTGTATCCCGGTCGGCGTAAGAGAAATGTCCAGCGATTTGGTCTCACCAGCGGTGAGTACTAAATCCGTCAGGACTTGTTTCTCATAGCCAATGTAGGTAACCGTGACCGTGTACCTGCCTGCGGGAAGGTTAGTCACTTCGAATGTTCCAGTTGGACCGGTAGCGGCACCGGTGTTCACGGCTTCGGAAGTCACGGCGACATTCGCTCCCATCAAGACCGCACCGGTCTCGGCATCGGTGACCGTACCTCGCAGGATGGCGGTTTGCGCAAAAACTTCAGTGGTCACAAAAGTAGTGATGAGGAAGAATAAAAGCACCCCGCTCAAAAGCCATTGTAAGTTATGTGTTTTCATGGCTAAGCCCTCTTATGTTAAGTTAACCTTCTCCCTGGCCCTTTACGCAGGCTTTCACTCTAAAATATTCTTAGAGCTTTGAAGCCTAAAATTCGTTACAAACAGAGCAACTTTTTCTCGCTCATAGAATCGAATAAAGGCAAAACGGCAAAACAATGGATGTCAAAATAATTAGAGTCAAAATAATTTCTATGCTGCCACCGATAGGCTTAAAAAAGATTGAATTATTTTGACTTTATTTTTCGTGAACGATTCACTTGTCGGTTTGAGGCGAAGCTTCGCTGAATCTTTACTGATATTTGGTTTCTTCACAACCTGAA
>JBHHWX010000505.1:0-4476 GCA_046756745.1 bacterium
GGGGATGAATATCCCAACGACAAACCCGGCGCTCAGCAATATGCTGAGCGATCGAGCTGAATTGAATCGCCAAACTCCTCAAGCTTTATGGAAAACGTTTCCTGCTGGATTGCATAACTTGCCAGTATTTCTGCTGCTGGTGGCGGCTTTTCAATGTGATATGATTTTTCATCGAGCCATGCTGAATTTAGCCTGCTAATAAAGTTTTTTTTTGAGTATTCGATTCTTTTTAGTTTCTTTTTAAAAGAGTCTCCAAGATTTTCAACTCCATGCACAATCTGATGACGGATGAGGAATAGCATTCTCACATCAATGAGAACATTTGTGAACTCGTCCGAAGAATCTATAACATTGTTTTCAAGATAAGTTTGTGCTAATGGGAATACACCCACAATATGTACAAAATTGTTTTTAAGCTCTTTATTGTCAGGAAACTGTTGGAAATTAATGCGCGGATCATCCACCAGGTATTCAATAATTTCAGTTTCAGATACCGAGTCGAGTTTAACAGACAATTTCATTTTCCATTTTACAACCTTCTCTAGCGTCCACGGCCTGATTAACGCATGTTCAATCAACAGCTCACGCAAGAAAGATTCAAAAGCTGTACAATGTGCAATTGCGGTTCGTCGAATGGTTTCCTTCGCCCAAACTCTTAATTCGTCGCCACATCTTTCGTGGTAGTCTTCTGCGTTCTGAACTTTGGCCGACCACTTATCCAATACTTTTGTTCTTCTGTATATGGTTGACCTTGACATTCCGTCATCAATCGCAAGATCTCGCTCAATTGTAGCAAATGATTCTTCCTGCTTCAAATCTCTAATATTCACTTCAGTGGCTAGTATTTCATCCTTCAATTCCTCGCTAATCTTTAAGGCACGCTCTCTGAAAAGACGGATTTCGGCGTGTCGCTCATCGAAGTTTTCCAGAGCTTTGCTTTTCATTTATCTCTGTAAATCAGGAATGGCCAATGCAAGTCTTACCGGCTCCGCCCATCCCTCGTAATTAACGGTAAACCTGTATCTTTTGCAGCAGGAGGCAAAGTTATTTTTTCACCACGCTTATTGCCGACGAACCACTCAAAATTTTTACCTTCCGGATCAGGCACTCTTGAAGTACGCGGATAGTGTATAGGCAGGTCATCTTTGCGCACGCTCAACAGAGCAACCAGATCTTCAATATTCGGCAAGTTCTCAAAGGAATCTGCTTTATAGTGTGTGGCCAACCGTTCTTTAAAAAGCATGATCAATTCATCTTTTTGCGGCATTGCATCGATAAATCCATTGCCGCCAAAAGTTGCATATCGCTCTGCAGGCCGCAGTAACTCGATATTTTTCACCGAAATGAGACAACTACCGAAACCCAGCGGCTTGCCAAAGCCGAGGCGGTGGTGCATCTTTTTCTCCCTGCGCGAATTATCCATTTCCAAAGACCAGAGCAGAGCACCCAGCTCGAGCGGAGCCAGATTCTCGAAGTTTACGCTGAAAGAGAATTTTGCCCCCTTAGCGAGAGCATCACGCACAGTATGATTCTGGTCGTCACATTTGCTTTCCATGCGACGATATGTTTCTGTGCTGATCTTCCTGTGGTGGCGATAAAATTTGCGCCCGCGCAAATGATTCTCGCCTTCGTAGCCTCTTTCCTGATCAACAGAATCCCACTTCTCAGGAATTTCCTGCTCACTTGCAGGCTGCAAATAAAATAAAGTTGTTGTTGGTTTTGGCGAGGATAAAATCGCCAGCGGCGTTTCAGGCAGAATGCCTTTGGATTCGAGCAATCGCGCGTGGGAAAACTTAACGCGGCCGGCGTAGGCCACGATATCGCTTTCTGCGTCTTCATTTTTATCGAGTCGCGTCCAACCGAAGGTGCGACAAGCCGGGCACAGCTTATCATGGCTTTTGCATCTGAGTAGTTCGGAATCCGGTAGAAGCTGGTTGATTTTGTTTTTATAAGAACGCCGGGGGATCGAGACCGGGGCGATAAATTCAACTTCACCCACTTCATCAATCAAGGCATATACTAGCGCGCCATCAGTAAGATCAGCTTCCTGTTTGTTTATGATAAAACGGCTGTATGCTGATTTATTTCCCTCCGGTTCACCCGGCGATTTTCTTTTGCTAACGCCATCGTCATGTCGCTGCTGATAATCGCGGATCAGGTTTTCATAATCTCTAACTACCTTTTTTTTCAACTCAAGGCATTTTGCTCGCTCCAAGCCACCTGAATTAAAGAAGAACCTTTCGTCGTGCTTGTTCTCGATATTTTGATTTGTGATACAAACATATCCCTCTTCGATTCGTTCACCTTTTCCCGGCTGTCCGAGACGTACTTTGTCTTCAGGCTTTGCCAGCTCCTTCACATTCCAAAACCAGAAGTGCTTCTGCGGGTGCTTCATTCGATGCAGGAGTGCATAGTAGCTATCCTGGTGTTTTAAGCCTCCTGATTTAACATTCTGCCGTTGGGCATAATCGGACGTACCTTTGGTGTTTCTGCTGCCCCAGATCACATCGCCGAGATATTGCGGCAGCCAGGCTGCGTGCTGTGGGTTGGGATCGTTGCGCGGGGCATTAACCGGCTTCGAGCCGGGCAAAAGCCGCACGCGCCATTTAGCGCCATCTTTTTCGACCCGTGCCGGGACGAGCTTGAGCGCTTTGCCGGGCGAGAAATGATAACTCAATTGCGCATCGGAGAGATTGATCAGACACGAGTTAGTTGCGGCTTCAAATAGGCTCCGGATCGGCCCGCGCAGGCTGGTCGCAGGTATTGCAGGCTGACCGTTCATCTTAAAAAATTCAACGCTGGAATGTCCACTTTTCGCCACCACGCGTTTTTCAGCATCGCCAATAAACAAAGGCGTCACGTTTTCAACGATGCATTCGATTTTTCCCGATAGCCCGACAAAGCGATCATGAGGTGGCGGTTGGCATTTACCGAGCAGGGCCGATTCGGTTGGTGTTTCTGGTTGTGTTGGATCACTGCCAAGTCCAGCGGCACGTAGTTTGTCGGCCAGCGTCCCTGCAGGAGTGTCCTGATCGCTTTGTGCTCCTGAGGATAACAGGATTCGAACAAAGTTATAAGGATTGAGAAAGCGATACCCGGTGGTCTCCCGTATTTTGTGCTCGATCTTGCCGATGATTGAAACCCGCGCAGCTCGCGTCCCTTTTTCTGAGTCTTCAGTGTCAAACTCAACCTCCGTGCCCACTTGCAAATCATCAAACCGGGCACCACTCTTGAGAGCGGAGGCATGGAAAAAAATATCCTTGCCAGCGCCCTCCGGCTTGATGAAGCCGTAGCCTTTCCCTTCAACGAGCGATTTTATTCTTCCTTTATCCGGCATTAGCTGCTCCTGTTTTTTGTGTGTTCAATAGGTAAGCCTTTATTATCTTCCGGCGCCAGTGGCAGCGCATGTTTCCACTCTTTTTCCGGCTTCCCTTTGAATGACTTCTTGTTTCTCACAAACCACTCAAAATTTTTACCTTCCGTATCCGGGATAGCCGACAATCGAGGATAATGAACCGGCTTTTTTGGCGTTTCATTTTTCAGAAGAGCCTTTAAATCCACAATATTATCGAGCTGATGAAAAGTATTATCATCATTTCTGTATAATTTGGCCATTGCCTTTTTAAAATCATCCACAATTCTCTTTTTCCATTTTGTCAACTTTGCATCTTTCAACGCATCCACTGCATGATAGTTGAAAGCTGCATACCTCTCCCGAACATCCGCCAACTGAATTTTATCGACTTCAACATTAACACTTCCGAAACCCAATGGTTTTGCCAGTCCGAGGCGATGAACCATGTCGCTCTCCATCTCCAGCGCCCAAAGCAGCGCGCCCAGCTCTTCGCGTGCCAGGCTTTGAAAATGAATGCTAAATTCAAATTTATTGCCTGCTTTTAGTGTTTCTGCCAGTGTGCAGTTCTGTTTGTCTGCTTTGCCATCGATGCGCTCGAATTCGTGTTTGGCAGGCGCATTCTTTTCCGGCATTTCTGGATAGAGCCCGTGGAATGTCCGGCCAACCAACTCCATCCCGTGATGCCGGTAAAACTTGCGCCCACGCAGCACATTGCCCTTCTGATAACCGCATTGGGTGTCTTCCCATTTGTCCGGCCAATTATTTGGTTCAGTCCCATTTTGGGGTTTGAGATAGAAGCGTGTATTAGTCGGCTGCGGCGGGCCGAGGATGGCGAGGGTGATGAGATTTTCGAATTTCTCAACCTTTCTCTCATCCTTTAATTTGGCATGCGTAAACTGTACCCGCCCGGCAAAAGCTTGCAAGGCGTCCGTTTTTTTCGGCGCCACCCAGCCGAAGACGCGGCAGGCTGGACAGAGGTTCAGGTCATTAAATTTAGTTGCATCATTTTCATGCTCACCACATTTTTTTTTGTGGTAGTCAGGTAAAAGCTCTTTGCGAGTTTTTGCATAAGGAACGCGAGGAATGCAGACTGGGCGCAGGTGAATTTTGCCATTGTGCTG
>JBHHWX010000506.1:0-4474 GCA_046756745.1 bacterium
GTTATTTGAAAATCAGAACAGTACCGTTCTCAGCGATGCTCTGAAGAACATAAGCGGCGTGAACGTGCAAAATGGATTCGGGGTGCATGATTTTTTCCTGATTCGCGGTTTCGACTCTTTAACCAGCGGTCTGGTTCTCACGGACGGCGCTCCGGAGCCCGAGGTGAGTTTTTACAATTTGTATAACATCAATCGTATCGAGGTGCTCAAAGGCCCCGGGGCTTTTTTGTACGGCGGGAATCCGCTTTCCGGGGCGGTCAATTTGAGCCGCAAACAGCCTATCTTCGACAACTTTGCACGAGCCAGCGGTTCCTATGGACAATTCCAAACCCTTAACGGAACCATCGACGCCGGTTTTAAGCTGCCCAATACGCCTATCGCTTTTCGTTTCAACGGGTTGTGGCAGGAATCGGATAATTACCGCGACCATAAGGACAACGAGAGTTACGCCGTCAACCCATCTGTGACCTGGCAGTTAAGCGACACGGGTTCTCTGACAGCTAATTTTGAATATGTCAGAAGCGACTTTAGACCGGATACGGGTTTACCGCTGCAGTTTATTCCGACCGGTCAAGGGACGCCGCCGGTCATTCAAATACCGGATGTTCCGCGCACCCGGTCTTTTCAATCGCCTTTCGACAAGTCGGAACAGGAAACGCATCGCATCCGGCTCGATTATAACCAAAGGATCAGCAAAGTCGTTACGCTGCGAAATAAGTTCTATTTTACTGACTTGGAATGGTCAACCAATGGCACGCTTCTCAATGGGGCGTTTCCGAGAGACAATCAAGGAAATTTTAATGTTTTTAGAACACTACAGTTCTTAGATGACGAACAAAAATTTTGGGGAAATCAGATTGAAGCCCTCTTTGCCTTCCGAACAGGTTCAGTGAGTCATCGCCTCCTAACAGGCTTTGAGGCAGCAAGACTCAGCGATGATTTCGAGCTGCTCGTCACCCAACCTAATCCGGTTGATTTATTTAACTTCGTCGAAACGATTATCGATTTTCAGTTACTCCTAAAAATCCCATTGACTTTGGCTGAGGCGCGCAGTTTTGTTTTTGCGCCGTACCTGGTCAACCAAACGTCCTTTTCTGAAAAGGTGCAACTGTTTTATGGTGGGCGGCTCGACGTGATAAACTATGATGATAGGAGAATTGATCTTATGGGTTTTAGTGATATATTAACCCCCAATTATGTGAGGTCGAACACGAAAAGAAACTACAAAAAATTCAGTCCTATGTTCGGATTGGTGGTGTCACCGGCAAAAAGCATTTCGCTATATGCGAACGCCGGTCAATCGTTTGCCCCACCCTCTACACTTACAATTGGCGCTCCGAAACCTGAGGAGAGTACCCAATTGGAGCTCGGTGCGAAGACAACTTTTTTCGATGGAAAATTAAAGACGACTCTGGCGTTTTATCATTTGAGGAAAGAGAATATCGGCATTCCCGATCAAACCGGAATCACCCGCGAAAATGGCGATCAACGCTCCAGAGGGATTGAATTGGAAATCACTGCACAGCCGCACCAGGGCTGGTATACCTTTCTCACGTATGCTTATACAGATGCCGAGCTCACGGAATTTCGGGAGGTGAATTTCGGCGCCCAACAGATTGATGACCTGTCCGGAAATGCGCCGCCATTTGCCCCGCAACATATTTTCAATTTTTGGACGAGCAAGGAATTCAAGACCGGAATCGGGATCGGCGCCGGGGTTCGCCACGTCAGCAGCCAATTCATCGCTGCCGACAACCAATTTGAAATAGACGGTTACGTGACGTTTGATGCGATGGTTTCGTATTCTTTCAGGAATTTTCGCTGGAGTTTGAATTTTAAGAATATCACCGATCGCGAGTATGAAACCCGCGGATTCGGAACAAGCTCGGTAACGCCTGCTAATCCTTTTGCAGCTTACAGCCGTCTTGATTTTGCATTGTAACGGTCGAAGGCCGACTATTTGTGCGACAAGAACCTGAAATAAAAAGGGACGCGAGAAAATGGATACAACCAAAGAGAGGGGCATCAAAGCGCTCAATCAGGAATACACCGAGTATGATCAAGTGAATAAGGAACAAGCTTATCATTTAGCCGAAGCGGATGAAGATCAGTTTGATGAGGAATACAAAATTAAGACTTGTGACCTGGGCCGGTTTTTTAATGAAGGGGAAGCCGGCAAAGCGAAGTTTGCTCAGGAGTTGGGTGAAGCGATGGAGGGTATCGGCTTTGTGATCCTCGACGGGCATGGCGTCGGTCCGAAACTTCACGAAGAAGGTATCGAAAAAACCCGCGAGTTTTTCGAGACCACAACCGTGGATGAACGCATGAAATATCTGGCGCAGCGTCACGGTTCTGTTAATGAAGGTTACTTTCCGATAAAAGAGACCTCTCGAATTCACCCGGATTTGGTGGAAGGGTGGGTCTTCTGCAGACGCGCTTTTAACCTGAAAAACGACCCGAATTACAACGAAAAAGACTTCTGGCCGAAACCCGGATTCGAGGCGTTTTTCCGGCAGATTGTCCTGGAACACGAAAAACTTATTCTGCCGGTCATGCAAAGTATCCTGCGCTATTTTGGCTGTGATCCGCATCTCTACGATACAAAGCTCACCGGTACCAACTTCGGTCAAGTAAGTAAAGAACAGGGCTTCTCTCTTGATGAGTTTTTTTAAGCAACAGTCTCTTGCTATTAAAAAGGAAATTCATAATATTTTACAAATACTATTGAGTGCAGAATAATGACTGTAAGAGTTTCACAAAGAGCGGATTATACCTTTAAATATAATTAGCGGTTAGGGCGACACGGATGGCTTCGGTTGACGCCAGCGTATTCCGTAAAATTAGTTTCTGAAATCATTGATACTATTCCTGATAACTCTTTCGTTCTTGATCCTTTCTCTGGAACGGCCACAACGGGATTAGTAGCAGCGGAACATGGGGAGTTGCAATTAGCAGATTAAATGGCTGGGAATCTACTGGCGTTGAGCTACCGTCGTCACTCCATCAAGTAGTTTCTCAGATATTGGATTCCAAACAAAAGAACGCTCAGCTAATGGCCAAATATGTCTGGAAGTACTTTCACGATATGCATTTGCATTTATCCAGTCTGACAGAAAGCTTAGTCAAAGGTGCAACGCTCTCATACCTTGTCGGCAATTCGAGCTTTTACGGTGTGCGGGTTAATACAGAAAAGCTACTGGAGGCTTCACTAAGGTTGCTTGGTTATACTAATATCGGCAGCAAAATCGTCAGAAAACGTAACATCAAAAAACATCTTTTCGAATATTGTGTCTATGCGACTTGGCAAAAAAACAACTCTATGTTCCGTCTTACTTTAGCAGCAAGCAACTTAGGTTATTCGATAAAAAGAATTGTTTGGTGCTTTCGCAACGTCCTGTGCTTTTTCACTTTCGCACAGATATTAAAGGTTTACCTCATACGTCACCAATCGTATGAGCGTCCGGCTGAGCCGGACCCAGAAATATCCAAATTTCCTTATTTATTTGCAAGGAGGACCTTTTAGTGTAATATCAGGTGATGATCGTGTTACGAATTTTATTCACACTGAGGACTATCGAGATTTTAGGTATTTTGTGTTTCGCACCAAAATACGTTTTTGGGATAAGTGGCTAAAAAATCATCCATACCAGATAGGAGTCAATCGTTTGCAGCTCGATGCTTTAGCTTTTGGGGCCCATCCCGACGATGTGGAACTCACATGCGCCGGAACCATTCTTAAGTTAGTCGATCTGGGATATAAAACCGGCGTCATCGCTTTGACGCGCGGTGAGCTCGGTACCCGCGGTTCTGTTGAAATCCGCGAACAGGAGTTTGCAGCGGCCGGTGAAATCATGCATCTTACCGTCCACAAAATGCTGGACATACCCGACGGCAACGTATCCCTGAACCTGGAAAACAAACTGAAGGTGATACGGGAAATCCGGACCTACAAACCGAAAATCGTTTTTGCCCCGTACTGGGTAGTGCGCCACCCTGACCACGGACATACCTCGGACCTGGTGCGGGAGGCGTGCTTTTTTTCCGGACTCAAGAAAATCGAGACCGGTCAGGAGGCGTGGCGGCCATATAAAGTCATTTACTATCCTTGCAGGTTTGAATTCGAGCCGTCGTTTATTGTGGACGTCTCCGAGTATCACGAGCGAAAAGTGCAGGCGATTCAAGCTTACAAATCGCAATTTCACAATCCGGGAAAAGACAAATATGGAGACGAGGAGACCAATATCAGCACGCCGTTATTTTTAGAAGGTATCATTTCGCGCGCGAAACAGGCCGGCTCGTACATCGGGGTGGAATATGGCGAACCTTTTTTGGTCAGAGAACCCATGCAACTCGAGGACCCGTGTGCATTTTTCGGCCCGGAGTATTTAGGCGGGATTCAATAGGCGTTTAGCGCCGTACATCGACAAAAGATTGTCGATGTTGTAAGACTTCACTTGTTTAAACGAGGCAATTT
>JBHHWX010000507.1:0-4471 GCA_046756745.1 bacterium
ATTAGTATAGCAGGGCTACCTAATCATCCTTGAAGCAGCCCTAATGATAATTAGGGGAAAGTGCCTATTAGCATTTGGCAGTCCCTTAGTGCATAAGAATCATCTTCTTTGTATCACTAAACAATTTCTCAGTATCAATTGTTGCAACTTCTATTTTATAAAGATAAACTCCGCTTGCAACAATCTTGCCCCGAGTATTTTTGCCATTCCAAACAATCTCATAAGTACCTTGTTGAAATGATTCTTCATTCACTAAAGTTCTCACAATCCTGCCAGCAAGATCATACACCTTTATCATTACACGTGACGGAGTGAAAATTTCATAGATAATTTTGGTTGCAGGATTGAAAGGATTAGGATAATTTTGACGGAGTTTAAATTTTTCGGGTTGATTTCCGGATTCTTTCAGGTCAGTTGTTGTATCTCCTAATTCAAAGGCTCCCAGGTCTGGGGCCGAGCCGACAAAGGGCAAACCGATATTAACACCCGCATCTATGGCTGGACTTGTTGGCCTGAGCGTAAAGTCTCCATTAGCTGCATCAGTAAATAGTGGACCAGCAATTAACGCATTGGAATCGATAACACCTCTATTTTCAACATCTGAAGGCCAATATAAATTGTTCTTTACCACAACCCCCTGTGCGTTGAAAGCCACATCCAGGTGTAATCGATTATACCAACTGCAATGGACTTGACAATTTTCATTGGGCGATTGAATGATAATGTTATTTGTAATGGTCAGATTTTCAATCCCAGCACCAGACCCATCGCCTATATTGATCCCCTGACGACCGTTATTGTAAAGAGTATTGTTATAGATCTGAATCCCCTTCCCCGCTCTCACTAATATACCGTGGAAATTATTAATCGTAAATACATTCTTGCGTATGATGACGTCCTCAATCACCGTATTAGAGCCGTGGGCCACAACGATACCGGTCCGTTCCCGACAGCCGGTGATAAAATTACCTTCGACCAGAATGTTTTTGAAGCGACGGACAAATCCCGCAGGATCCCCGCTTTTGCGCTCATCGTAGATGTGAATGCCATAGCCTTTTGTACCACTAACCACATTTCTGCGAATGACATTATCGGTCCCGTAATGTAAATAAATGCCATGATCCCTTGTATTCCCCGTCGCATCGATAATTTCAATGATATTGCCCTCCATAAGCCCATGATTTCCTTGAAACTCGATAGCGCCAAATTGTGGCTGGCTCCCTGAGAATGTGCAATTGATTACTTCTACATAATCACCAATACTGTCAAAACGATACCCCAGTCTAAAATGCAAACCTACAAACCTCATATAATCAGCAAAGTTAATCACCCTCCTGCCCCCGCCCAGGGAAGGTATCTCTCCGGGATAAGCCTTGATTGTTTTGTATTTACCAGGCCCACCTCCCAAATCTTTTCTTTTAATCCAAATCTCACCCTCTTGGTAAGTACCGCCGCGCAGGTATAATGTGTCCCCAGGGCTCATGCGATTTATGCCACTGATCATTTTCGCCCATGGACTATCAAATGAGCCAACATTGCTATCATTTCCTGCTGGCGAAACATAGAATACTTCGCCAGCATAAATGTTACTTGTTGCTGCAATGAATAAGATTCCGATCAACATCTTCAAAAACCAATGAAAATACTTCATAATTTTATCCTAATCTAAGCATTATCAAAAATCCTAAGAATAAACAATATAGACTTTTTTGATTTAATAACAAAGTATGTGCCATCATGCTCAAAACAGGACGTATTAGATC
This sequence comes from bacterium, assembly GCA_046756745.1. Lineage (GTDB taxonomy): Bacteria > Zhuqueibacterota > Zhuqueibacteria > Oceanimicrobiales > Oceanimicrobiaceae > JBHHWX01. Next base: position 1,764 of record JBHHWX010000507.1, read on the forward strand.
ATCCTAAACAATTTGTTCTTTAAAAAATGTGTAATTCAGATACTTAGAAAACGTTCTTTTGTGTGATTAAAAATATACCTAAATCTTCAAAGGATAACTAACCCACGACAAGAAAAGTCCTAATATACTAGTCTATTTCAAATTTGTATTTCTTTTTTGAAAGTACTTGAGGTAGATAGCGTGCTTACTAACTATTTAGTGTTTGAACGAAAACTCCTTCAGAGCTGTCATTCCGGCAATCTTTAAGCCGGAATCTCGTGATTTCGATCAGGAGATTCCCGCTAAAAACATGCGGGAATGACCCAAAAGGGCTGTTTTCGTTCAGACACTAATTTAAATAAATTCTGTAAATCCTGTCCAAAAAAATATCTTGCCCCGACAGTCATTTTTGGCAGTCAATTAGGACAGTCGGGGCTTGTCCTGACTGTCATTTTAGGAATACAATTAGGACGGTCGGGGCTTACCAAAAAATGACAGAATTTGACTTTCTCACTTACTTTGCAAAACAGGATCGAAAATCATGGCCGAATCGACTCTTAAGACCGCAGAAATGCAAGTGGAGGGATTTCACTGTGCGGATTGTGCGGTCACCATTGAGAAAACCGTCTCGAAGCTAGGCGGCGTCAAGATCGTACAAGCGAATTTTACGTCAGGTAAAGTTAAAGTCAGCTACGATCCCGCACAAGTAGCCAACCTCGATTTGGTGCAAAGTGTGGAACGAATCGGCTACAAAGTCAAGCAGGGCGCCCATCGGGACATTGAAAAGAAAAAGCTTTGGAAAGATCGTGAATTTCAGTTGACCCTGCTCTCCGGATTTGCTCTAACAATAAGCTTGTTCATTGCGTTTTTCACCTCCAATCCCAAGCTCTTTACCGCAGTAGGCAGAACCATTACGGTATCGGTGATAGGCTACCTCGCGGCCATTTTTTTCGGAGCGTTTTATTTCAGCCGGGAGGGTTGGGCGGCTCTCAAGAGTTTTCGATTCAATATGTCGTTGCTCATGTCGCTGGCAATTGTCGGGGCGATTCTTATTGGAGAGTACGTGGAAGCGGCCAGTTTAGCGTTTCTGTATTCCGGGGCGGAGCTTCTTGAAAGTTACGCTGTGGAACGGGCGAGGAACTCGTTGCTGGAGCTCATGAAACTCACTCCGGACGAAGCTCGGGTGAAGAAGAACGAAACGGAGCAAACCGTTCCGGTGAATGAAGTCCGAGTAGGAGATATTGTGGTGATCAGGCCCGGCGAGAAAGTATCCGTTGACGGTGAAATTGTGGAAGGCGCCTCGAGCGTGGACCAATCTCCGATAACAGGAGAATCGATTCCGGTGACGAAGAAGACCGGTGAAAAAGTCTATGCCGGTTCGATCAACGTGGAAGGGTATCTCGAGGTCCGCGTGTCTGAGAGCAGTCAGAATTTCATGCTGGCGAAAATCATTCACATGATTGAAGAAGCCGAAGCGCAAAAAGCTCCCAGTCAGCGTTTTGTAGAAAAATTCGCCAAAATTTATACACCGGTGGTTGTGGCTACGGCTTTCGCCGTAGCCATCATTCCACCCTTGCTGTTTGAAGCGTCTTTTCATGCTTGGTTTATCAAAGCGTTGACATTGCTTGTCATCGCCTGCCCGTGCGCGCTGGTGATTTCGACCCCGGTTTGCGTGGTTTCGGCATTGACCAACGCCAGCCGTAACGGTATTCTGATTAAAGGCGGGGTGTATCTGGAAGAAATGGGGAAAATCAAAGCCATTGCCTTAGACAAAACCGGCACCCTCACCGAAGGCCGGCTGCACGTCACCGACGTTATCCCATTGCAAGGATTATCGCGAAACGCGGTCCTGACATTAGCCGCGACATTGGAGAACCGGAGCGAGCATCCCATTGCAAAGGCGGTTGTTGAGGCCGCTGGGGACGTTCGTCTTGCTGACATCCGTGATTCCGCGACAATTCCCGGCTTAGGCGTTTGTGGAAATGTTCAGGGCGTCAAGCACTTTATCGGACGGCCGGAACTTTTCAAAAACGTCTCGGTTGAACTTCCTACCGGCCAGTTGCAGGAGCTGCAGAGTCAGGGAAAAACCACGATGCTGCTCGGGTCCGAAACGGAAATTCTCGGAATTCTGGCTTTGCAAGATAAAATTCGAAGTAACGCGATTAAGACCGTCTTTCAGCTCAAAAATTCAGGAATGGAAGTGGTGATGATAACGGGTGACAATCACGCCACCGCACAAGCGATCGCGGAACAATTGGGAATCGAGCATTTCCATTCTGAACTTTTGCCGGAGCAAAAACTGCATGAAATCACCTATCTGAAAGAAAAATACGGAAAAGTCGCGATGGTGGGAGACGGAATCAACGATGCTCCTGCGCTGGCAGCGGCTTCGGTTGGCATTGCCATGGGAGTGGCCGGAACCGACGCCGCGTTGGAAACCGCAGACGTCGCTCTCATGGCCGATGATCTGGAAAAATTGCCGTACCTGGTAAATTTAAGTAAAAACGCCCGCGGCGTCATCTCGCAAAACATCTGGGCAGCAATTTTGATTAAGTTTTCGCTTGCATTGGGAGTCTTCCCGGGATTGGTGTCATTAGTTGTCGCGGTATTGATCGGCGATATGGGCGCTTCGTTAGGTGTGACAAGTAATGCCTTGCGACTGGCGCGGATGAAGTAGTTAGTGTCTGACCGAAAACTCAGAAATAAGCTCTAAGCCCCGTCCTCGGGGC
>JBHHWX010000508.1:0-4464 GCA_046756745.1 bacterium
TTTTGCACTGTTTCAATGAAAGCTGCAACGCTAAAGCGTTGCACTCCGATACCAAAGGCTGAATAGTTATCTCTGCGCTAAGAAATCGGTCAGTCGCCCGTCAGTCGCCGGACTGACAAAAGTTACCTTTGCCAGATAAATCATTCTCGATATATCTCACTCCGAAGCCTTTTCCGTAAGCTGCTCCTTTTCCATTCTTTCCTGCTTTTGTTTTTGTACCATCGCCTCGACGTCTTTGAGAAGCTGCTTGGCGTCGTAGATAATGCCGTCTTTGATGGTATATTTCACACCGCCCACGCGTTCGGTTTTGCCGGTTTCGTCGTTCAACCGGACGGCTCCGGTTCCGTACAGGACTTTCAGATTGACGATGGGGCTTTCTTCCAATATAACCATATCGGCGAGCAGTCCTTCCCGGATGACTCCAAACTCGATGGGTTGTCCTTTCGGCTTAAAAATTTCCTCGGCGCCGTGCAGGGTGGCGGCACGAATGACTTCCAGTGGATGGAAACCGGCTTCTTGCAGCATTTCCAGCTCCAGGATGGTGCCAAAGCCATAGAGCTGATAAATGAATCCCGAATCTGAGCCGATGGTCACTTTGCCGCCGCGGTTCTTATAGTCGTTTAAGAACGACATCCAAACGTGGTAGAAATTTTTCCAGGCGACTTCGTCCCAAGTGGTCCAGTTGAACCAATAGGAGCCGTGGCTCTCTCTGCTGGGCTCGTAGAAATCCCACTGCGATGGCAGGGTATAGATTTTATGCCAATCGGCGTTGCGGGCGCGCATGACGTCCCGGCCGGCAGAGTAAATGGTCATAGTCGGATTGATAAAAAAATCGAGATCTAAAAATTCATCGATGAGCGCGTTCCACTCCTTGCTTCCGCGCGGATGGATTAAATTCCATTGGCGCGCTACCTGACCGAAGCGGTGCTGTTCGTTGTTGTAGTTCATATCCATGGGCCAGGGCTGCACATCGTGGTCTTTGTAAAGCGCCTCAAACAGCCCGTAGTAGTGGGTCATCCCTTGTAAGCCCAAACGGGCTGCGTCGACGGCATTCATCTGTGCGACACCCATTTGGCTCAAGTGCGCTGTCGAGCCCATCTTGAATTTTTTCGCCTCATCGAGCAGGGCAGACATGATAGCCGGACGATAGGAGCCTAACTTCAAACCATCGACGCCCTTTTTGGCTGCGTAACGCACCCATTCGCGCGCGTCTTCCGGAGTCCGGATTTTACGCTCTTTCCACTCTTTGCCGCTTCCGGGACGATGAAAAGAAACGATCCGCGGCGCAACGATCCGGTTCTGGGAGCTGCGTTCGCGCTCGCTGAGCGACCATTCCAAGCGACCCAGTGGCACGCCGCGTACGGTTGTGATTCCGTGTCCCATCCAGAGTTTGTAGGTATATTCGGCCTCCGGCGCTTTTGGCACTCCGCCGCAGTGCGTATGCAAATCGATGATACCGGGCATGATAAACATTCCGTGGGCATCGATCTCTTTTGTGGCGTCTTGCGGTCTGCCTTCTTCTTTGATCGCAGCATTCGGCGAACCCACGCTCTTTATCTCCTCGATCCGGTTTCCCTCGATGACGATATCCATAGGGCCGCGCGGCGGCGCGCCCGTTCCATCGATAACCGTCGCTCCGCGAATGATCAAGCGTTGAAACGGACCTTCGCCTTCGCCGGGCCTTCTATCCGGCGCCGGTTTGACGATTTTTTCTTCTTCTGGCTGTGTTTCCTTTTTTGTAGTTTTTTCTTGTGTAAATCCGTTGGAGCTAACAAGAATGACCAGTGCAAAGGTGAGACTTGAAATCCATTGAAAACTTCCAAGCAGGCGATTAGATTTGATATCCATGTCTTCCTCCATTTTTGGTGAATTTAAAATTGGTTGTCTCTTTAGTGTCTGAACGAAAACGATCTTCTCTTTCCAAAGGCCTCCTGGCCGAGAGTGAATTCCTGCTTGGCTCGGCGGGGACGCCTTCGCAAAGAGGTTTTTAAATCGCGCATTTTTCTAGTCTTCGTTCAGACACGAGTTAGGACATTCTGGCGATTAATTTGTCTATTCATGGCAGGTGGGCTCTACTGAAACAATATAAGGTAAGAATAAAATTCAATGAAAACAACCCATAATATGGAATCGGTCCGTATCGGGTGGAGGGTGGAGTACACCATTCAGCTTGATCTGGGGAAGGCGGCATAAAACACGCTAAAGCGTGAGCACCCAACCAATTTAACAAATCCAGAAATCCGATCTTAAGTTTGATTCGTACTTAGTTTGATTCAAATCGAAAACTCAACCAGACTCTTTAGAAAGGAGGAGCATGATGTTCAAGAAAAGCCATTTCTGTATCGTGGTTTTTGTCCTCGTAGGACTGTGTTTCGTCGCTTCATCGCATGCCCAGATCAAAACCGAAAAGTCTCTTTACGAAAGACTGGGCGGCTACGACGCCATCGCCGCGGTGGTTGACGATTTTTTGGGACGACTTCTGAGCGACGAAACGTTCAGCCGTTTTTTTGCCGGGCACAGCGACGATTCGAAAAAGCGTATCCGCCAGCTCATCGTCGATCAACTGTGTGCCGCTACCGGCGGACCTTGCGTTTACACCGGCCGCGATATGAAGACTTCCCATAAAGGGCTCGGCATTAGCGAAGACGATTGGAACGTCACCGTTAAGCATCTGGTCGCGACCTTGGATAAGTTCAAGGTGCCGCAGAAGGAAAAGGACGAGGTCATCGGCGCCATCGCGAGCATGAAAGACGACATCGTCGAGAAGAAAATGGCGGAGAAGTAGCCTACGCCGAAAGAAGTCGTAATGCAAACGTCTCGTTTGCAGAGCGTTATTTTAGCTCGGGTCGGAATACATAAGAACACGGATGATCAGAAAGCACGAATTTAAAATAACCACTATTCGCCTCGGTACTTTCAGATTACTCGGGTTCTAATACCTGTACCTATGCCATAATGAAAGGAGTCAAAGTATGAAAAAAATTATCACTTTCGCATTGATGGCGTTTCTGCTGTTTTCGCTGGCGGCTGTGTTCAACCATCCGAGTTACGTGGAAACCTCCAGCCATCGGGAAGCGCCGCTTATCAGCAACGACCCCTTAGCGGACAACACCGATGTGTACGCTTTCGTCGCGCCGGACGACCCGAACTCCGTGGTCATCGTGGCCAATTATATTCCGCTTGAGCTGCCGGAGGGCGGTCCGAACTACAACACCTTTGGCGAAAACATCCGTTATGAAATCCACATCAAAAACAACGCCGCTACTACCGGAGACGACATCACCTATCGCTTCACATTTTCGCAGGAAAACCAAGATCCCACTACTTTTTTCAATATCCGACTCGGCATGCAGAACTTGAAGACCACGTATACGCTGGAAAAAAGCTTTGCCGGCGGTCCGTTTACTACTATCGTTACCGGTGGCGTCGTGCCGCCCAACAATATCGGTCCGCGCTCCATTGAAGAAAGCGTAGGGTTAGGAACCGATTACGATCAATTGGTGCAAGACGCGATTACCACGGCTCCCACCGGGGAGACGGTCTTCGCCGGTCCGCGTGACGACGTATTCTTTGTCGATCTTGGCGGTGTCTTCGACGTTGGCCAGACTCGCAGTGTGTTCGGAACGAATGCCGGCAACCCCGATAATATTCGGGATGCCGTGGCCGGATTTAACACCCATTCGCTGGTATTGAAAATTCCCATCGAAATGTTACAAAAAGACGGCAAAAATGTAGATCAAGCTGTCGACATCTTAGACCCGGATTTTGTGATCGGCGTGTGGGCCTCCGCTAGTCGTCCGCAGATAAGAACGCTTTCTCCGGAAGGGGAAAAACCCATGCACAGTGGGGACTGGATTCAGGTTTCAAGATTGGGCATGCCCCTCACAAACGAGGCTATCATTCCAATCGGAGAAAAGGACCGGTGGAATGCCTTGACCCCCTACAACGAAGACCCGGTTCATAGTGAGTTCTTCTACAACCCTGAGTTGGCGCTTTATATGGATGACGATTTGTTTGGCGGAGCGGTCCCGGCTTTGTCCGCATTGAGAATACAGCGTAACTCTTTAGGGATGTTCGATTTCGGTAATGGTAACGACGGTTTGTTTGTTTTGAAGGGAGATTCCGCCGTAGCCGGAACCGCGCTCGATGATGCGGTCTTTGGCAACTTGCTGCTGCCAGATGCCGGGAAGCCGCGAGCCGTGGACGTTTGGGCGGCCTTCTATGTCGGTGTACCCAATGTGCGACCTTATCAACTGGCAACCGGTAAAAACGGCGACCCGCTGGCCGCAGGCAAACCCTTTCTGAACAACTTTTTGCCTACAGGTGGGGATATGCTGCGCCTGAACATGGCCGTGCCGCCTACTCCGAGAGACGATCCGGATTTCAGTATTCTCGGGGCGGTACAGGCGGCGGTACTCGGTTTGACCGACCCACGCTTCAACAGCACGGCGGATCTGCAGTTCA
>JBHHWX010000509.1:0-4454 GCA_046756745.1 bacterium
TGTGACGTTCCGGTTGTTGTGGCTTCACTCTCCATGTTTGACTCTTTCCTCCTTTTGTCTTGTCATATTGTTCAGTTTGGTTCACTCATCTGCAGATAATCATTCCAATTTCTCGATATCGATTCAAAACAACGATAACAACTGTTTAGGTGGGCGACTAGCCCTAAGGCTTGCTCTTGGGAAAGCTGGTTTTTTTGAAGTAGTATCAGTACAGATACCATTTTTTCAATGTCCGGGGTTGGATCCAGGCATGCGTTCCGACTGTCCAAATCGTTAACATTTTGGAACACGTTGTCTCCGTTTTGAGAGACCAATCTTTGAACAAGCTCAAAGTGCTCGTGACAGCTTGGACACGCAGCCAAATGCCTGCTTTCATTCGATTTTTCTTTTTTTCTCTGAAACGCGGCAAGCCCGAGCATGGCGCCGTACGTCAGGTGCTCCTCCATTTAATATCCTTTTTTATTGTGAACGCACATTCGTCTACAAGACATTGAAGACAATTGAAATCTCTCAGACGATGTGAAAAATTATTGGGTCATACTGTAAATCAACTACTCTTTGAGCCGGTAAATGACATTTTCAATATTGCCCGGGGTGATCTCTAACAAAGCCATCTTGGCGACTTCTTTCGCACGAAAGCCCGAGAGCAGTCGTAACAAAAAAACCAAGATATCGCGTTCTTGATGAAAGGGTTTTTTCTGGGTGTGGGATAGTTTATCTCTTAAAATAAATACGCAGCCGTAGTACACATCTTTGGCATTTTCCTCGTTTTCTGAGACGCTGATTTCTTGCAACAGGCCTTCATCTAACGACAATCCGCTTTTGATGAGCATGCTGACGACCACTTGGTTTGTGGTGTTTCTGCAGATGACGTTCAAGAAATTGAGAAACTTTGCTTCGTCATTGCGTGCGCGGAAGCTCATAATAGCTCTGAAATCATTGACGATGAGACGAGCTATGACTTCACTCAAAACTTCCTCTGCCAAATCGGTGTCGCTGGCTTTGTTCCAGCGCCGCAGGTGCAGACGAATTCTGCCGAAAATGATGTCCCGGTATCTGCGATCAAACTCAGTCCAAGCCTGCTGGAAGCATTCATGTGTACGATTCGCACACATATTGAGCAAACTGGAAAAGTGAAGTTCAGTGAGATCTTGATGACAGAAAAGAAAAAATCCTGGAGCTATGGTGGTCATTCCCCGAACCCCCCAGGTACAGGTCAATAAAAAAAGGTCATTTTAGACAACGAACAGCTCATCACGCTGTTGGGATTTCCAAAAGAAGTCGTGATTAATGACAATGGCCCGGTGATTTGAAAAGTTATATAATTGTAATTCAAATGTCAAGGAAAATGTCAAGTGGCAAGTCAGACGAAATACCGGAATGAAACAACTGTGTTTGTTCCTGCGTATCAATAAGATATTGAGAACCGAAAACTTTCACCCCGAAAAATCGAGATCTTCGACAAACAGAGCACGTTTTCTCCCACAGAACTGGAAATCCCTCTGAAATGAATTTTTTCAATTTCACTTTCAATTCTGTGGGAGTTCTGATTCTGTGGGCGGGCTTTTTCTTTTCGGTTTAACCCGTTGGATACTTTTACCCAAATTCGGGAGGTCATTATGTTTTTTTCAAAACTCAAAATGTTCCTTCTCATGGCATTGCTTTGTCTACCGGCCCTGGCCTTTGCCAAATCAGGGTCCGATGCAGGGAATAGCACGGAGATCGACATTCCGTACGAGAAAGTGGTGCTCGATAACGGACTGACCTTAATCATTCACGAAGACCACAAAGCGCCCATCGTGGCGGTCAATGTCTGGTATCACGTGGGCTCCAAAAACGAAAGAACGGGTAAAACCGGCTTCGCGCACTTGTTCGAGCACTTGATGTTCAACGGCAGCGAAAATTTCAACGACGATTATTTTCAGGCGTTGGAAAGAGTCGGCGCAACCGATTTAAACGGGACCACAAATAAAGATCGCACCAATTATTTCCAAAACGTTCCCACATCGGCCTTCGACTTGGCGCTTTGGATGGAATCGGATCGTATGGGCCACTTGCTGGGCGTGATCGACCAGGCGAGGCTCGATGAACAACGCGGCGTAGTACAGAACGAAAAGCGCCAGGGCGAAAATCGACCTTACGGCAGAAAAGTGTGGCACGCGATCTCGCATGCGACTTACCCCTCTCACCATCCTTATTCCTGGGAAACCATCGGCGCCATGGCAGATTTGAACGCCGCCGCCTTGGAAGACGTTCACGAGTGGTTCAAAGAATATTACGGCGCAGCCAACGCGGTCCTGGTCATTGCCGGAGACGTCAACATACAAGAGGTTAAACAAAAAGTCGAGAGATTTTTCGGGGATATTCCCGCCGGCCCCCCGGTCACTCATCATGACGTTTGGATAAACAAACGCAGCGGTAAACAGCGTATGACCATGCAAGACCGGGCGCCGCAATCGCGGGTTTATAAAGTCTGGAACATTCCGCAATGGGGATCGGCTGAAGCTGATTATCTCGATTTGGTTAGTGATGTGCTTGCCTCCGGAAAAAATTCCCGTTTGTACAAGCGTTTGGTTTACGACGATCAAATCGCCACAGATGTCGCCGCATTCGCTTGGACCCGTGAAATCGCCGGGCAGTTTATCATTCAAGCGACCGCACGACCTGGCGAGGATTTGGCTAAGGTCGAAAAAGCCATCGAGGAAGAATTGTCCCGCTTTCTTACTGCCGGTCCTACAGATAAGGAATTACAGCGAATTAAGACCCAATACCGAGCGCGCTTCATTCGTGGCATCGAGCGCATAGGAGGTTTTGGCGGCAAATCCGACATCCTGGCGATGAACCAAGTGTATGGCGGAAGTCCGGATCATTACAAAACCACTTTGGCGAGAGTCAACAACGCCACTGCTCAGGATTTACTCGCCACTGCCAGAGAGTGGCTTTCTGACGGGCAGTTTGTTCTGGAAGTGCACCCGTTTCCTGAATTTAATACGACAGACGCCGATGTCGACCGCACAAACTTGCCGGAGACCGGCCCCCCTCCAACGGCTAAATTTCCGAAGCTGCAACGCGCTGCCCTGGCCAACGGTTTGAAAATCGTGCTGGCCGAACGCCATAGCGTACCAATGGTGAATTTCAATCTACTCATCAATGCAGGATACGCGGCAGATCAGTTCGGGACTCCCGGCACGGCAGCTCTGGCGATGGATATGCTGGACGAGGGCACGAAGAACAAGTCCGCACTCGAAATCAACGAAGAGCTGGCTTTGTTAGGCGCCAGCTTGAATACGTTTTCGAACCTCGATGTTTCCTTTGTCAACTTGTCCGCCTTGAAAAGTAAAATGGACGCTGCGCTCAATCTGTACTCAGAAATCATTTCAAGTCCCTCTTTTCCGCAAGCTGATTTTGAGCGTTTGCAGAAACAGCAGATCGCCCGAATTAAACGCGAGAAATCCAATCCCATCCAGATGGCGCTGCGCGTCTTTCCAAAGCTGTTGTATGGCGGGGAGCACGCTTACGGTTTGCCGTTCACCGGTTCCGGTTTTGAAGAAAGCGTCGCCAAAATAACCCGCGACGATTTGGTCAAATTTCAAAAAACCTGGTTCAAACCGAACAACGCTACGCTGGTTGTCGTGGGCGCAACCTCGATGGACGAAATCAAACCGAAGCTGGAAAAGCTGTTCAAAAATTGGAAAAAAGGCGACGTGCCCAAAAAGAACGTGAGTACGGTTAAGCTTCCTGCCAGCTCCACCGTGTATTTAATCGACAAACCCGGCGCCGTTCAGTCTGTGATTCTGGCAGGTCAAGTGGCGCCTCCAAAAGCCAATCCTGAGGAAATTGCCATCGAAACCATGAACAATATCCTCGGCGGCACGTTCACTTCGCGCATCAACATGAATTTGCGTGAGGACAAGCATTGGTCCTACGGCGCACGCAGCCTTTTATTGAACGCCCGCGGGCAAAGACCCTTTATCGCCTACGCGCCGGTTCAGACCGATAAGACCAAAGAGTCTATGGGTGAAGTTCTGAAAGAATTGAACGACATTTTAGGCACAAGACCGGCCACAAATGAAGAGCTCAGCAAGATTCAACAGAACCGCACGCTCAGGCTGCCTGGTTCCTGGGAAACGATCGCCGCCGTCGGTAACTCGGTCAACGAAATCGTACAATACGGCTTGCCGGACAATCACTTCGAAACCTATTCCGATAGAATAAAAGCCTTGACCGAAGCAGACGTTTCTGAAGCAGCAAAAACCGTGGTTCACCCGAACAATTTGGCTTGGGTCGTGGTCGGAGATCTCGCGAAAATCGAGGCCGGTATCCGCGAATTAGGGTTTGGCGAAATCAAGTTAATTGACTCGGATGGGCATCCCATAAAGTAAAAACTTTAGGGTAACTCTTCAGCCTTAGGTATTGGAGTGCAACGCTTTAGCGTTGCGGCTTTCATTGAAACA
>JBHHWX010000510.1:0-4451 GCA_046756745.1 bacterium
ACAACTGCTCCAACGGAGCCACCTTTTCGCAGTACTGTCTGCGAAAAGGCTTAGGGAACTATCCGACAATAACGGTTGTTAAAACCGAAACAGACTACATCTTCTCAAATTTTAAACCCGCGATTTGCTGTCGACTCCTGTATATAATTCGTAACACAGCAAAGCCGCAACCTAATTGCTCCGGACGTTTATTAGTGTCTGATCGAAAACTCAGAAATAAGCTCTAAGCCCCGTCCTCGGGGCGTCGTAATCAATTGTTTTTACAAAGCGTCAAACGCACCCGGGGACGGGTGCTTGAGCATTTTAAAAAGTTTTCGTTCAGACACTATTTAGTTCTTTTGCAAAAAAACAAAGTTTTTCCGGATAATAGAATAACGGAATCGAAACGAATAGGTGCAATGTCCTCAAAAAACACACCTCAAATCACAAAAGACTCTTCGGAGGAGCTGATTCCCATCCATGACTACCCTTCCTCAGACGCCTTAAAAAACGAAATTCGAACTCGGATTTCGGAACGAGAGAAAGAAAACTGGCGTTGCTTAAGTGTTGTCACTCGCGGAGCATTTATTCTACTCTCATTTAAGCATTGAATTTTCCAGGCATAAGATTGGCATATTTTGGACAGGATAACAGGATTCTCAAGATGACCAGGATTTCATTTTCAAGAATGGGCCAAAGAAAGGGGAAGTAAAAAAACAAAAGTTAGAGTTTTACCTGGAGAGGAGTCATTCTGTAAATCCGGTTTATCCTGTTATCCTGTCAAAAAAAGATGAATACCCTGTTAGGATAAATCATATTGCTTACTTTAACCGAATGGTTCGCCTCCGGAGATCGAATCAAAGTCCCTTTTTCGAATCGACCGAAGACAAAACGAAGCGCTGATTTTCACATTTTTTGCCGGGTTGCGGGCAGCGGTCCCTGGCTGACATTTCTGCACGGCTTTCCCACCTGTTCCTGGGATTGGGCAAAAATCACAGAAAGTCTCTCCGCAAAATACAAATTACTCATGTTTGATTTTCTTGGATTCGGGGACTCTGACAAACCCGGCGGCCACGCCTATTCGATTATGGAGCAAGCTGACATGACCGAAGCATTGTGGCGGCGCTTCGAAATTAAAGATACCGGGTTGATCGCGCATGACTACGGCGATTCTGTGGCGCTGGAGCTCCTGAGTCGCCAACGGGAAGGAAAGCTTTCGACTCGTATCAACAAAGTTGTGCTGCTGAACGGCGGTATTTACGTGGAGAAGCAACGTCCCCTGCGGATTCAAAAACTTTTGCAGAAGCCTATAATTGGGGCGGTCATAGCGAACTTTCTTACGGAGAGTATTTTCCGGCAACGTTTTTCTTCGATTTTTTCCGAAGCACATCCGGTTTCGGAAACAGAGCTCCGGCAGCATTGGCAGGCTTTGAACCGACGCGCCGGCCGGCGCCGTTATCACAGAATCGGACGCTATTTAAAGGAGCGCTGCCAGCGCCGGGTCCGGTGGGAAGGAGCTTTAGAAAACCCGGCGTCGCCGATTCGTTTTCTTTGGGGATTAGCGGATCCGGTTTCCGGAAAAAACGTCTCGGATGAAATACGGAAGCGCAACCCCGGCGCCGATTTGTTGGAACTTGAGAATGTGGGGCATTATCCGCAGTTGGAAGTGCCGGATGTGATCACAGCGGAAATATGTAAGGCCTTCAACGTGCGGTAAAGAAAGGCGTCAGGCGGCCCGATTTATAATTGCTGTTAACCGTGGATAACAAAAAAAATTTGCAATTTGCGACCGTTTTAGTTACCTTGTCATGAATCTGAAACAGATCCTCGAACCTGGAGTAGGATTCCCCCGGGCCGGCGAAAGTCGGCTCTTTTTTTATAATTCGACAATTCCTAACCTATGATGGGCTGATGCCTGTTTCACTCATCTTAATTCATGAAAAATAAGCGCGCTTAAAATGAAATAATTGGTCGGACTGTCCTGGATGCCAATATCACCACTCTCGTCAACATACATGAGGAACATGCAATAACCCTGAAAGAGTTTTTCAACAACGTCTTCAAAGTGCAGTAAATATACCTTAAATTTCCATCCCCTCGTTTGCCGCCTGCTGAACGATGCCAATTTGGTTTACTTTACGTTCAAATTCATCCGGCGTGTAGCAAAGCAATTCAATGGGTTCGTCATAGGGCCAGAACTGATAGAGGCCAGCAGGTCTCTCGATGAACTTGAGTTTTTGAAAGGATTCCGAAACAAGGATGACATCAAAATCGCTGTGTAAAAGATGATCTTCCCGAACACGAGATCCGAAAGCTATCATTCTGTCAATACTTAGTTTTTGTTCAAGAAACTTTCGAAAAGTACTCAACTTCTCAAAATCGTGTCGATCCAATTCATCACCTCTTCTGCTTTGGAAAGATGGTCTTGTGCGATTTCTCTGTCGAACAATTCGGTAGGAATTCCATTCGCCGCGTCCGGATACCGTGTCGTCACAAAATCCGGATTAATCGCGCGGAGGAGCCCCAGCTTTTGCTGCGGGAAATCCACTTCTTTCGCAAGGTGCAATAAATTGTGAGTTTTCCTCGGTAATTTTCTGTTTTTATGTATACAAAGTGCTTTCATGCCTTTCTCAACCGCTTGTTGGCTCAGAAAAGCGCAAACGTAGTAAACCTCAACTTCTAAATTTTTTCTTGCGGATTCAAGATCGTTCTGAGCTTGAATCCACCAATTTTTTGTTTCCTCACGCATTGTGTAAATATATAAACTCCCGCCAAACTTTCCAACAATATTTTACTTCAAACTTAAAAGGCCGGTCTTGAAAGTTCAGGCCGGCCTTTTTTATTTTTTGCCGAAAAAAATCTATCTGCCGGTTCCGTTAGTGGCCTGACGCGGCGGTTCCGGTTTTGGCAAAGCCTTACGTGGTAATTTTTCCGGACGCATCGCAGTATGATAGACAAATGACGCCATAATCACGGCAGCTTGCATCAAATCGCTTTTCACAGCATGTTCGTAAACGTCCATGTTGGTATGGTGTGTGCGTGAAAAATACTCGAGGCCGTCCTGGATAAACTGGAAGCCGGGAAGCCCGATCGAGTTGAATGACAGATGGTCGGTGCCGCCGGTATTGCGTATAGTGATGGTTTTCGCTCCGAGGTCATGAAACGGTTTGAGATAGGCCTCGAAAATAGGCCGTACGGCATCGTTATTCTGCAAGTAAATACCGCGGATTTTACCGGAGCCGTTGTCGAGATTGAAATAGGCGGAAAAGGTGTCGTGTTCCGGGGTTAAGCTCACAGTTTTACGGTCGCCAAAATGTTTTTTGACGTAACCGCGGGAACCCAAGAGGCCCTGCTCTTCTCCGCTCCAGAGCGCTATCCGAATGGTCCGGTTTGGTTTGACGCCGATGGCTTTCAGAATGCGAACCGCTTCTAAGGCGACAACACAGCCGGCGGCGTTGTCGGTGGCGCCGGTGCCGGAGTGCCAGGAATCTAAGTGGCCGCCCAACATCACAACTTCTTTTTTAAGCTTTCTATGATTCCCGGGAATTTCCGCAACCACGTTATACCCCAGGGAGTCGTCATCGAAAAAGGTGTTTTGTACGTTAACTTCAAGTTGAACCGGTATATTTTTTTTCAAAAGTCGGGCGATCCGGCCGTAGTGTTCGGCTGAAACCGTCAGGGCGGGCAGGGCCGGGTCCGCATCCATTCTGTAAGAACCTCCGCTAGAGACAGTAATGGTGCCATAGTCCCTGCGACTGGGTTCGAGAATGACGGCGACTCCCTCTTCTTTGAGGAAACGGGTGGTTTTGTTTCTGAGCGCCCGGCGTTTTCGATATTCTTCCCGCCGCGCCCAATAAGGGGAACGCTGACCCGGTTCAGGCGCTGCCATGAGCTCAGCCAAGTCCTCTTCAGAATGGCGTTGTGCATCCGCCTCCAGGTGGAGATTTAACTCTCGGGGTTCTCCTATCATAACGATTGCGCCTTTGAGTTTTCCCCTGTAGTTCTCGAAATCGTCTTCCGATGTAATATTCAGAAACACAGGTGTGCCGGAAACCGTTCCGGCGGTGCCGGGTGTCCAGGCCTTGGGATAGGCGATGATGTTTAAATATTGCGGCTCACGCATTTCGATTGAAAATCCATCCGTGGCCCAGCCTTTTCCGAAGGTTCCCCATGATTCCAAAGCGGCATTTTCTAAGCCCCAGTCTGTTAATTTGTCCACACACCATTGGCTGGCGGCTTGATAAGCGGGTGAACTGGTTAAGCGCGGCCCATGGACATCGGTGAGGTAAAATAACATATCCATAACCTGAGAATTTTCAAATCCCTCAGCTTTTATCCTCGATACTGTTGCCAAATCGATTTTCTCTTGCGCAAAGGCGACTGAAAAGAGAAGCAGTGTGATAAATAAAATTAGGGCAGGTTTCTTCATCGCAATCTCCGTTTTATGAATACGGTTTTTAAAGTGGCAAAAC
>JBHHWX010000511.1:0-4450 GCA_046756745.1 bacterium
CTGTAAGCGAAGCTCTTTGAATTCCATTTTTAAAACCTCCACTGATTAACATGATAAAATTCTAGAAAAAAAAATAACATCCTGTACATCTTGAGAATCCTGTTATCCTGTCAAAAATATGCTAATTCTTTGGTATCCCCTTACGGGGCAACGTCTTACTTTCTTTCTTTCACCATCTTAATTTCTGTCCCTCCTTTAGCGAAACTAAACTTCACGTCGTCCATGAGTGTGGATAGAATAAAAATCCCGCGGCCGCTTTCCTTGAGAAGATTTTCCGGGGCTAAGGGGTCGCTCAGTTTATCCGGGTTAAACCCTTTGCCCTCGTCCCGAATACTGACCAGCAAGCGGCTTTTCTCGAAAGTGAATTTAATCCACACTTTCTTATCCGGGTTCTTTTTATTCCCGTGAAGAATCGCGTTATTCACTGCTTCGGTAACCGCAATAGCGAGATTATCTCTTTCCGCCTCGCGAAACTTCATATACTCGGCAGCTCGCTCGGCAAGCTTTTCAACAGCCTCGATATTGTCGAGGTTGCTGGGGATAGTCATTTCAAAATCTTTTTCCTGTATCCCACCCACATGAATGTCCTTTCCCTAAAAAAACCAGTTCAGATTCACATCAAAATTGTTAATGTAATCCGTTTCTCTGCCTGATGAATGAACCACTTTTACGCTTCCTAAAAATACAAACTGTACATGATTCCCCGGCTGATAGGAAACTTGTAAAACCGGGCCAAAGTTGGTATGTTTGTCCCGAACCGTTTTTTTAAAGCCTGAATCGGATTCAAAACGGTGATTCCATCTAACTTGATGAAACAAACTGCCACCGGTTGAGATAAGAAACTGAGACCCCGCTTTATAACCAAACCTTAGAGACGCTTCGTGAGTCCGCCACGATAAAGCAAGCCCTTGACGCCAAAGATTGTAGAATAACTTTCCCTGCTCGCCAAGCTCCATATGAAAGCCTGCGTCTAACCACGTTTTCGGGGTAAAATAGGCCCGGCTTTTGTGGAACAACGAAAATTGCCGGTTGACAGAATTGCGATTGCGGGCAACCGAATCATTGAAATCAAAAGTCCGGTATTTAGCCCTGACTGTAAATCCCTGTCTAAACACAAAACGTTCGTTTGGTTTATAGACAATGACCGGAGCCAACTGCAGCACTCTTTCCCAGCTATTGTCGCCGCTGAATTTTCCCGAGATGAACACGAAGTGGTTTAAGAAAGCGTTTGCCCGCCAAACCAGAGATAATCCTGACCCGAAATCGTGCGCATGAGCGAACGAAATTTGCCACCGGATTTGATCGTGATCGTTGGGGTTGGTGGTGTCCGAAGTGTCGAATTGAAATTTGGATACCGAAGAATTGAATCCGATGGAATCTAAGCCGCTGAACTTAAAGCCAACCGCGACCCCAAGATTAACAAAGATCTCATCTGTATCAAAACCGAGCGATGGATGACGACTCCTGAGCGGATCCACAAAATCATCTTCAGGACGTCGATCGTCTCGAGAGCGTGAACGGGTGTTCCAACTGATTTTTCCATACCATTTCGGTTGCTGAACGCGAAGTGCGAACGTGTGGTCCGACTCGAAACCGGCATCATCTTTTGCAATTTCTTTGTCGGTATCCCGAAGATTATTGACTTTAAACGAAGTTGATGTGATAATATTCCGTATGCTCAAAGAGCTTGACGACGATATTTGGTAGTTGAGCCGGTTTTCAAATCCACGCTGCGTTTGAGAAAGATTCCTGATATATACGCCGTCCTTGTCGACGTCGAAACTGTCCCTTCTCAAGCGGTTAAAAAGGATGATTAAAGTATCCCCGGTTGCGGCATGAAACTCACGTCCAATCTGATACCGGAGCCTGAAGTCGTCGTTTTTTCTTTTTGGAAAAAAATCTCTTTCACCCGAAAATGCCAAATCCGAATGGTAGCCATCGAAGCGAATTTGGTTCATGTTGAGTCCAAACCCGAGTCCGAATCCACTATCGTTCTGTTCAATTTGGGTCTGCCATTTACTGCTCACGTGCGAGGAAACCGAAATTTGTGGGGAGGGTCTGTATTGAAGGCGTGTTGAGCCTGAATGGAACATGACGTCATTATCAAACCCGGCAAAAGGATCCGATAAAATATAGGAAAAAAATTCAGAGGCTACCGAAAACCGGTTGTTCAAGGGATATCCCAAAATCAGTTTAAACTCTTGTTTATCCTTCCATAGGTCGTCTGAAGCAACTCGCTGTTGCAGAGTGGTTTGATATTTTTCTTCAATAGTAACGTGAAGACGACTTTTCAACTCCTTCTCATAATTGAAGTTATACAGCCACTCATAAATATTCAAATTTTGTGTAAAAGTCAACTTCGAATAATTATGAAAAAATTGCGCATACGAGGGCTCTCCTGATATTTGCGGGTAAACCCCCGTTGGAATAAAGAAAAATAGTAACAGTTCACCGAGTAAAATTTTGGACGCTGATGAACGCAGATAATCGCTGATTTCTTGAAATTTTTTTTTGACAACTTGTTTCATCAGGCATCGGTTGATTTTAAACTGCGTTCAAAAATCCATGTTCTGTTTCTTTTTGTGCACTTTTTTGCAAAACGTTATTGATAATATGATAAAAGCAAGTCATGTCCAAAACGTATTCAATTTGTATTTTCATAGATGCTTTCGCTGACTTTTCCTGTTTCTTCAAGATCATCATCTGTTTGTTCCGCAATCTTATTGTTGTGGGGTACGATCGCTCCCCCAGAGATCACCAACTTCAATGCTTCCTCAATCGATAGATCGAGCTCAATTATTTCAGATTTAGGAACAAACAGAAGAAAACCGGATGTTGGGTTCGGCGTCGTCGGCAAAAAAATACTGACAACATCAGCATCCAAAACATCTTGAACCGTACCACGTGTATCCTGAGTATAGAAACCGATACAATAGATGCCCTTGCGTGGGTATTCAAAAAGGATCGCTTTTTTGAATACCTCCCGTTTTGTTGTAAAAAACGCATGACTTATCTGTTTAATTGCACCGTACACACGGTTTATGAGGGGGATACGATCGACTATGTTATCGCCCAGACTGACTATTTTTTTGCCAAAATAATTGCGGGCAATGGCGCCCGTAATAAGGATAAGGAGCGTAAGCGTAATAAACCCGATACCGGGGAATTGTTTTCCAAGTTCTATCCCAAAAGGGGCGAGGATATATTTGTGTGCGAACGGACGGAGAATTCCATCGACGGCTAAAAACAGTTTCCAGATGATAAATCCCGTTAATACAGCCGGAACCAGAACAAGAAGTCCGGCAAGAAAGTACCCCCGAATCCGTCTGCCGATTCCTCCCTTCGCACTCCGTCTCGTGGATTCGCTCACTTAGTCTCCTCGGTCTTGATTAAATAGATCTTTTCGCCGGGCCGCGCCATGTTAAACTTTTCACGAGCGACCTTCTCAATATATGTGGAGTCGTTTTGAAGCCATTCAATTTCTTCAGCCAAGCGTCCTTTTTCATGGAGCATTTCTATTTTTTCTATACCAAGGGCTTGGCCTTGCTGGTGTAACTGCCATAGGCGATACAGATTGTAATCACCAAAGAAACCGAAATAGACAACAAGTAAAAAACCGGCTCCCCAAACCATCCAATGATGGTCCTTTTTTCTCGACTTTCTTGGCAAACGTTGTTTTGACATCGACCACTCTACCTACTTCCAAATCCTAAATATTGAGTTATTTAATGAAATTTTCAAACAAAGTCAATATTTTATTTCGGTTATGAAAGGGATAAATTGTAGCGGGTTTTTGAGAATTCTCAAGTTATCCACATTTTCTACACTACCCCCAGTATATTGTGTCCTTTGATAAATAAAGCGGATAGATATGATTTCAGCAAGACAGCTCACACACTTTTATTATCAAAATCAAGGCGCGAGTCCTCGCTTACTTGGATTTATTTCTTTATTTTCAATAGATTAAGCACATTACAGACCGGCAGTATTCGTGACAGACCCGTATCTTTCAGGGCTTTTTGTGGAAAATCGCAATTTCTTATAAAAGTCTGTCTTGTGGTTTTTATGACAAAAAAGACACCTCTAAAAAGTTATCCACACGTTATGCACAGGAGGTGGAAAACTCAAAATAGAGCCTTGATAACCTCCGCACCATGAGCCTTCTGCAAGGTATTTTATTGAAGTTATAAAAACATCTGTTTTCGGCGATGCTGTTTGTTTCATCAGGTATAAAGATGGGAAATGTTGATTAAGACCTACCGGCGCGACCTAAAACTAAAACAGAAATCAACAACCTTTAAACTGCTGCCGTTAAAAACAATTCGTTGGCAACGGGCTTTTTGCGATTTTCTTTTAAGTATAATACTGTTTGATTTTTTCTGGCTTTATTGTTACATTTTGCCACTTTAAAAACCGTATTCATAAAACGGAGATTGCGATGAAGAAACCT
>JBHHWX010000512.1:0-4449 GCA_046756745.1 bacterium
GCCGTCAAATCCACGCGCATTTCATCCACGTGCTGGTAGCGCTCATCCGGGTTCTTTGCCAGGGCTTTATTGAGAATCCGTTCCAGCTCCAGCGGCACCCCGGAGCGCAGTCCGGTGACTGGCGGCGCATCTTCATTGGTAATCGAGTAAATGACCGCTTGCTCGTAATCTCCTTGAAAAGGCCGCTGCCCTGAGACCATTTCGTAAAGCAGCACCCCGAAAGACCAAATATCGGTGCGGTGGTCAACGACCTCGCCGCGCGCCTGTTCCGGCGACATGTAAGAAGCGGTGCCGAGCGTGGTGCCGGCTTTGGTCATCAGGGAGGCCTGCGCCATTTTCGCCAGCCCGAAATCCATGATCTTAACCTGACCCTTCTTCGTCAGCATGATATTGGCCGGCTTGATATCGCGGTGGACTATTTTCGCTTCATGCGCTTCCTGCAGACCGTCCGCAACCTGCACGGCAATTTCGATAGCTTGTTCGAGGGGAAGCGGGCCTTTTTCGATCAGCTCGTTCAGGGTCTGCCCCTTGACCAATTCCATGACGATGAAAAACTCGTCATCGACGTCGTCGATTTCATGGATGGTGGCGATGTTGGGATGGTTGAGAGCTGCAGCAGCCTGCGCTTCGAGTTTGAAGCGTTCGAGCTCCTCTCCGTGTGTGGAGAGCTTTTGCGGCAAAAACTTGATCGCCACATGGCGCTTCAGCTTCGTGTCCTCAGCGTTGTAGACGACGCCCATCCCGCCTTGACCGATTTGCTCTACTATGCGATAATGCGAAATAGTTTTCCCGATCATTATATATTCCTTCTATTCTAAGCCGACCAACCCTGATGACGGTCGGGAGCTTTCAGAGCATCCTTTAAGAGGAAAGGTTTTCAATATACGCTTGAATATCCCGAATCTTGACGTACCAGAGTTTTCCCTTTTTCACTGCCGGTATCTTCCCTTTGTTGATCATATTCCTCAGATAATCCTGGGAGTAGTTGAAGTGTTGGGCGATCTGCCGGAGTGGGAGAACGGCGTCTGGCCCGGCTGGAACAAGTCGTTGGTTTTGCAAGCGCTTCAGGACATCTTGCAGCCGGTTCAAAACCAACTGGTAGATGAGCGCAAGATCGCTTCTGTGACACCTCTTCTCGATAGAAATGTCGGCGCCGGCCTCAAACTGCCTGAGCATCTGCTCAAACTCATCATCGCCCACCTCCAAAGCCTGGTAGTAGCGCTCACGATCTTCTTTCCGAATGCCTTTGATTGCGATATTTACAAAGCCTTGCCCAATCAATAAATAGTTGAGCAAAATTCTGCCAACACGCCCATTGCCATCTCGAAATGGGTGTATGGTTTCAAACAAGACATGAGCGGCAACAGCCAATCGCATTGGATCATCGATTCCATTACCTATGTTTTTATTTACCCACGAGACAAAAAGGTGCATCATATCACGGATCTTATCATGCTTGAGCGGAGTAAATTTAGATTCGATTACATCGACATCTTCATTGCGAAAATCGCCAATGGCTGCAGAAAAGGAGCCTACTTGCATCTCGTAACGCATGAGCAGTGTATGAATCTGTTTAATATCAGCCAACCTGAGACGAAACTCGTTTTCCTTATATAAATTGTTGGCGTATTCGTAGAGTGAACTGGCTGCTTCGAAATAACCGAGGATCGCCGCTGTTTTCTCGGTGCTTGTCCGGCCTTTGTGTTCCAGTACATTAAGCAGGTCGTTGCGATTTGCAAAAATGCCTTCGATAGCGATGGAGTTGCGAATTTCATCTTTAAAAAGTGAATACCACTCCCGATTGGAAACAGCAAATAACGGCAGGTAGTTTTGTCTTAAGGCATCACATTGTACTCTGAGTTCTTGAATGAGCATACAATTCTCCGAACTTTCCGAACCTTTACTTTTTACATAAAATAAAGAAAGCAAGTGGGTTATGCAATCACATTCTGTCACTGAGTTCGGAAATATTATAGGCTTTGTAAACTACGCCCATCACGCCACGGCCTAGCCCCTCCAAAATCTTGTAATGTGAAATTGCTTTACCTATCACAATCAATTTCTCCTTTGCCTGCACAGGTGCCTCCTTCGCCGAGTCTCTCCAGGATTTTATTATGTGAAATGGTTTGGTTGATTATCAAATCTTCCTTATATTCAGGCTGGACTTTATCCGGAATGTTCGTTTGGTTGAGTTATGATTTAATGATTTCTTAATATAAGGTCAACCTAAAATTGCAATTAATTTGCTCATCAGCTAATCATTTTTAAACCTGCCTCCGGACGGTGAGTG
The DNA here is from genome assembly GCA_046756745.1 of bacterium. Taxonomy (GTDB): domain Bacteria; phylum Zhuqueibacterota; class Zhuqueibacteria; order Oceanimicrobiales; family Oceanimicrobiaceae; genus JBHHWX01. The sequence continues at coordinate 2,291 of JBHHWX010000512.1, forward strand.
ATTGAAGCGAACTATCTAACTGCGCAAGCAGGCTTCCCCATCCACTTAGCGAAGGCGTCCTCGCCGAGGGCTCCAGAATACTCTTCAACGCCTTAGTTGAAAAGAAGATGCCAGAAGATATAGCCCGAATTAGTCATGTTAGGGCTTAGAATAAACCACTTTTCCACCCACAATCGTATATAATACTTCAGCATCTGGGATATCATTTACCGAGATGGTGAGAATGTCCTGGGAAAGGACAACCAAATCCGCCAGCTTTCCGGGCGTAATCGAGCCTTTGAGGTGATCTTCAAACGAAGCGTATGCCGAAGTAAGCGTGTATGCTTCGATGGCTTCCTCCACGCTAATCTTCTGTTCCGGAAACCAGCCGTCCGGGTTGGCACCGTCTGTGGTTCGGCGGGTGACCGCGGCGTCGATTCCGAGAATCGGGTTCAACGGCGCGACAGTCCAATCCGAACCAAAGCACATCTTCACTCCGCTGTCGAGAAAGGTGCGAAACGGGTACGTGGTTTCGCAGCGCTCGTGGCCGATGCGCTTTTCCGCCCAGCGGCCATCGTCGATAGCATGATAGGGCTGCACACAGGCGATGACTCCAAGCTCAGCGAAGCGCTCAAAATCTTTCGGATGAATATGCTGTGCGTGCTCGATGCGAAACCGGCGGTCCCTCGGGCCATTCGTTTTAATCGCTTCGGCAAACAGATCGAGCAATTCGGAATTCGCCCGGTCGCCAATCGCGTGAATGGCCAGATGAAGACCGGCCCGGTCTGCCTCGAGAATGTTGCGTTTCAGAACCGCTGGCCGGGTCGTGTAAACGCCGCTCGTTGAAGGGTCTTGAACGTACGGCTCAAAAAACAATGCGGTACTCGAACCGAGCGATCCATCCACATATTCTTTGAGCCCGCCCATCTTAATCCAATGATTGTTTGAGAAATTTCGTGACATGCCCAAGTCGGCAAGCTCGCGCCAGCGGCTCATTGCCCAACGTCCGTTTATCCTTGCGGTCAGCTTACCCTCGCGCAGCAATTCCTGATAGATCCGCAGGGTTTTGGGATTCAGATTCATATCTTCCAGGCTGGTCACCCCGACTCGCCGCGCTTCTGTCAGAGCGGCATCAATCGCCTGGCGAACTTCGGCTATGCTCCGCTCCGGAATGACGCGGTTGACCAGGTCCTGAGCGGTATCTTTCAGAACGCCCGCCGGGACCGTCGAACCGGATTTGCGTACGATAACGCCTCCCGGCGGATCAAGCGTGCTCGCGGCGACTCCTGCCATTTTCAGCGCCAGACTGTTTGCCACTGACATGTGACCGTCGTAGCGGCTCACAAATACGGGACGGTCCGGCACAAAACGGTCGATCAGCTCGGCGGTTGGCAAGTTGCCCCCCGGCCAATTGTCGTGATCCCAGGTGCCGCCGGTAATCCACGCCCCGGGCGGAAGGTCCCTTGATTTTGCCGCCAGGCGACGACCGAATTCTTCTTCGTTTTCAGCGTCTTTCAGCTTCACGCCGGTGAGCCAAAACCCTCCCTCGACGAAATGAGTGTGATTGTCATAGAATCCCGGCAAAACGAGTTTTCCGTGCAAGTCCAGAACCTCAGTTTCCGCTCCGACCAGCTTCCGTATTTCAGCCGTCGTTCCGACTGCCAGAATTCTTTCTCTCCAGATAGCAACGGCTTCCGCCTGCGGGTTGGATTTGTCAACCGTCCAAACCTTGCCGTTTAACAACACAAGATCTGCCTGCACGGGAAGGTCATTTGTGCAGGCCAGTAAACAGTACACGGCAAAAAGCGCTGCGCTTATGACAATACTGTTCATGGTTTAGGCTCCTTTTCAGGGAAATCTCGTATTTTGGCTTATCCCCAATTACTTCTCCCTAAACACTCTCTTACAGCTGGCGCCTCCAGTCGGCAGAGAGCTCAGTGTTTCAAACTCCACATTCGTAGCCAAGGCCTCATTGATGTCCTTCACAATCGTGGCTATCCAGCAATCGCAGCCCGGCTGATCTTCCTCAAGAGCGTCGAATTTTTTATGCCACTCAAACCACGGACATTCCGGATGCTCAAGAAATGTTTCGTCTTCGTTTTCTCCCGCTATAACTCGTGCTTTTTCACCCATTGCAAGGCTGCTATCGACGATGAGCTGGGCGATCTGAGGGGCCACGG
>JBHHWX010000513.1:0-4449 GCA_046756745.1 bacterium
CATCTTTATTAATTTGTTGCAATTTTTAGGATTAGTATGTATCTTTTTGAACCCATCAAAAATTAGGAAAACGACAGGTCAAAAACAGGATTTGGCATGGCTGACATTTCCGGTTTCAATCGATAGTCCGCCTGAAGCTAAAGCTTCAGGCTACGAGGTGGAAGACGATTGAAGTCGCCTAAATAGCCCCGACGGATGTCGGGGGTTCCCCTTTTAGCTCTGCGCCATGAATGTTGTAATTCGGAGCGGTCAGTAGAAAAAAGAAAGTGATTGACTTTTTCTCATCTCTGCTTTACTTTGATACTAACAAAATGATCACCAAGAAAGCGAAATCCGAATGAATCACCCGGACGACCACCCCACAGTGGATCTGCAAGAAGTGAGCAAATCGTATGGCGACCTGAAGGCCGTAGACAGTTTAAGTTTTCAAGCCTACAGAGGGGAAATATTCGGACTATTAGGGCCGAACGGGGCTGGAAAAACGACCACCTTGGAAATGATCGAAGGACTGCGTAAACCGGACGCCGGCGCGATTTTTATCGACGGTTACAACGTACAGAAAGATCTGAAAAAGGTCACCGAAATCATCGGGGTTCAGCTTCAGTCCACCTCGGTCTACAACAAACTGACCGTGACGGAGGCTCTAAAACTTTTTGGCGGCTACTATAAAAAACGCCGCTCGCCTGATGAACTTCTCGAGCTCGTGGCGCTTGAAGACAAACGAAAAACGTACCACATCAATCTTTCCGGCGGGCAGCAGCAACGTTTTGCTTTGGCGCTCGCGCTTGTCAACGACCCAACGGTGGTCTTTTTAGACGAACCGACGACCGGCTTGGACCCGCAAGCGCGGCGAAATCTTTGGGACATCATCTCCAAAATGAAGTCAGACGAAAAAACTGTTATTCTAACAACCCACTACATGGAAGAAGCCGAACGGCTGTGCGACCGCGTCGCCATCATCGATCATGGACACAAAATCGCAGAGGGTCCGCCGGCTGAGTTGATCGCTCAGCTCAACGTCGAAAGCTGTTTAGAGTTTAACGCAAACGGTATCTTTCAAAATGATGAATTACAAAACCTTCCTGCGGTCACGAAAATGTTATCAAAAGATGAGGAAGTGGAGCTTTTTTCGAAAAACCCGCATCAAACTTTAGTCAGCTTGATCGAGCTGTCGAAATCGAAAAAAGCAGAAATCAAGAATCTGCATGTGCGTCGTCCGACTCTGGAAGACCTGTTTCTGGAATTAACCGGAAGGAGTTTGCGAGAATGAAATTTCTTATGTTTCTCGGGCAACTGAATCTCGAACGCAAACTATTCCTGCGTGACCGGCAAGCCGTGTTCTGGACATTTTTCTTCCCGGTATTTTTGGTGCTTATTTTTGGCTATCTTTTTAGTAAACCCAACGCCATCACCTTCGGAGTGGGAATCGTCGATGAGGATCAAAGCCTGCATTCCCAGCAATTTATCGAAGCGCTTGGGAAAATCCCGGTTTTAAAACTGGAAAAGAGCGCCCGCGAAGAGATGGTTCAAAAACTTAACGAACATGACAAGAGTATCGCTATTTTTATCAACAAAGGTTATGCCGACTCCTTAAGTGTTGGCAGCGCGCAAATCGAGGTGAGCTACGACCAAGCACAAATGCAGACCATGCAATTTGTGTCGCTCATTCTCGAAAAGATCATCGCTGAAATCAATGTTGATCTTTTGCACCTCAAACCACCGATTCAAATCGTCAGCAGAGCGCTGCAACCGCAGCGGCGAGCGCAGCGTTATATCGATTTTTTGTTGCCTGGGATCATCGGGATGAATGTCGTTTCGACTTGCTTGTTTTCTATTGGTTTGGTGGTCGTTGCCTATCGAGAAAAAGGTAAACTGCGCCGGCTTGCGGTGACGCCTCTGCCAAAGTCCATTTTCATTGCAGGACAAATGGTGAACCGTTACATGATCGTCGTGATACAAGCGCTCTTGTTGATAGCAATCGGGATGTTTCTTTTTAAAGTTCAAATTGTCGGCAGTTTGGTGCATTTTTTTCTCGCTTTAACAGTCGGTATGTTGGCTTTTATCGCCCTCGGATTTTTTATCGCCAGCGTCGCGAAAACGACTGAAACAGCCACGGGCATCGCCAACACCCTTTTTCTTCCCATGATTTTCCTCAGTGGCGTCTATTTTTCCATTGACAGCGTTCCAAAGTTTCTCAAACCGATTGTAGAGCTTCTCCCCCTCACTCATTTGGTGCGCGCGATTCGGGCTATTTTCAATAATGGACTCACATTTTTTGACGTTCTACCGCAAATGGGAATTCTTTCTCTTTGGATCGTAGCTGGCTTTGCCCTCTCTCTAAAGCTATTTAAGTGGGAATAGGCGCTTAGCGCCGTACATCGACAAAACTTTGTCGATAATTTTGATTGACAATTTCCGATTAGAGAAGACGAGCTTCTTTTAAAAATCGAATATCATAGATCGCATATCGTAAATCGTATATGTTCGAGTCCGGCTCCAGAATCTGATATACGATATATGATTTACGATCTACGATGTGCGATATACCGCCGGCGCATTTCTCGTTTCGGTTTACAACTGCCCCAAAGGGCCAACGTCGTCCGCGCGAAGTTGCGGACGACGCCTAGTGTCTAATATAATAAAATCGGTGAGAGAAACCGCGTATATTCACAGTCTTATCAAATAATAACATGTAAGAATCATGATTTGATCATGAAGGAGAGCACGTCATGAAAACATGTCAAGCTCTTGCAAGCGCCACATTCATACTCCAGTTTTTGTTCATACCGGTAATCAGTCAGGCCCAGGAGCCGGGTCAAACTTTCTCTATCCACGCAGCGGAAATGGAATTTTCAAAAAATGTCACGGTTCAAGACGATCATGTCGTTATCTGGGGGGCAGGAAACCGGTATTGCTGGGTTGCGTACCCGTTGTCTTCCATTCCGTTCACTCATTTTAGCGTAGACGTTGAGGCCTGCGCCGATACCGCTGACAACCGTTGGCCCGAAATTGGCTTTGCAGTGAACGACTCGAGCAACTTCAAGGCCGTGAAACAAGTCACCTCGGTCAACTGGCAGCTTTTAACGTTCGAGCCGTTTCGACCAAGCACGAACGACTCGAAGCTTTTTCTGGTGTTCACGAATGATTACTTTAACCGAATGGACGGCGCAGATTTGAATTTGAAGCTCAGGAATGTGACGTTCCATGAGGTAAAGGAAAAGTCCCGGTCCGTAATAGTCAGTTGGGACGCCAATCCCCCGCAAGATTCGGTGGCAGGATACAAAGTCTTTCATGGTTTTTCAAGTGGCAATTACGCCAAAGAGATCGACGTCGGAGACACGACAGAAAAAGAATTTTCTTTGGAAGCGGGATGGACTCACTATTTCGCAGTCAAAGCCTATGGAATCCAACCGGGCGACGAGAGCGTTTTTTCAGACGAGGTCATATTTGAATTTCAGGATGAGATTCAACAAGATAGCGCCAACGTAACAATCAGTTGGAACGACAACCCGCCGGAAGATTCAGTGGCGGGGTATCTCGTCTGTTACGGTTTATCTAGTCGACATTACACCCAGGAGATCGACGTGGGCAACACAACGGCAAAAGAAATCTTTTTGGAACCGGGAGCAACGTACTATTTTGCTGTCAAAGCCTATGGGGCCGAGCCGGGGACCGAAAGCGACTTTTCAGAAGAGGTTATTTTTGAATTCCCGGAGGATACAGTAGATTGCGATATCAATGGCGACGGAGAGATTAACATTCGGGATTGGTTTGCATTCCGGAGATGTCTCAACACGAGTCGAGGCGATGACCGCTATCTTGAAAAAGCAGACTTTACTAAGGATGGGGTCATCAATTCAGAGGATGAAAATATCGCATCGTCATGCTTTGAACAAAGCCGTGCGAATTAGTGATTGGCCGAATTACAATTTGAGGGGAGGTTAACGTATGGAAAATCACACCGTTAAAGTCGGACAGAAATTTCTATTGCATGCACAAATTAGAAACGCTCAGAATGCTTATAGTTTTGAGATGTATTTGATCTATCCTGATAACGTTATTGAGATCGAAAAAGAAAGTGGAAAACCGAAAATAATAAAGGGCGATTTCTTGGGTGATGGTGGAGACCTCATGAGCGATTACTCAATCAATCCTACCAATGATACCGCGACAATCACCGTGGCTTACTCTTTGGCAGGTAATGTTGCGGGACAAGATGGCGATGGTCGCCTGTTTTCCTTAAGAGCAACCGCTTTGACTGCCGGCGAGTACAGCTTTATCTGGGCGCCGAATTCCACTATTTTCGATCCGGACGGGGGTGAACGACCCAAAAACTTCGAGGAGTTAAAATTGATGATTGAAAAAGAGAATCCCGACATCAACGTCGTCTTCCTGACCATTGAACGGAGGAATGATTTTTCATTCTTGAGTTTCTCGCGTAATTTTTGT
>JBHHWX010000514.1:0-4447 GCA_046756745.1 bacterium
AGGTGAACATGGGGTTGTATTGAACGATCTTGTGCATTCCACAAACACTGAAATGGAGGCGGAGTTAGCTTAATGACAGAGATCTCAATTTTACTGGTAAAGCTGCTCTTTGTGGTGAGCTTTGTTCTCAGTTTTGGAGCTCTCCTCACCTGGGTTGAGCGCAAGCAGAGCGCTGTGATGCAGGACCGAATTGGCGCCAACCGGGCCTCTGTTTTGGGTCTGCGTGTCATCGGTCTTTTTCACATCATAGCCGATTCCTTGAAGATGTTCGTGAAAGAGAGCTTTCGCCCGGCCAATGCCGAAAAATTTCTCTTTACAATCGCCCCGGGAATTTCGGTGTTTTTTGCATTGATTGGGTTCGCTGTTATCCCATTCGGAGATAGCTTAGTGATTTCAGGCAAAGCAATTAATTTACAATTGGCGCCGCTCAACGTCGGCGTTCTTTATCTGTTTGCGGTAGCGGGAATGGCAATTTATGGTATCGTACTTGGCGCTTGGGCTTCACGAAATAACTATTCCTTGTTAGGAGGGATGCGGGCTGCGGCTCAGATGATCTCCTACGAGGTCGCGTTAGGCGTCACGATCATCGGTTCGCTCATGATCTATCAGACCGTCGATTTGCAGGAGATCGTACGGTGGCAGGGCGAACATGTCTGGGGCTTTTTGTTGCAGCCACTCGGCTTTCTCCTTTTCTTGACCGTGGGTATCGCTGAAACAAAACGCATTCCATTCGACGCTCCGGAAGGAGAATCGGAGATCATCGGCTACTTTCTCGAATACAGCGGAATGGGTTTCGGCATGTACATGCTGACCGATTTTATTGAAACGGTGATGATTGCAGCGATCACGGTGACTTTATTTTTCGGGGGCTGGCAGGTGCCTTTTCTCGCACCCGACGGTTTTTATTTCCCTTGGGGAACGTGGATTCTCGAGAATTGGGCTGTGGCCTTGATTCAGGTTGCAGGATTTACTTTAAAAGTGATGTTTTTCTTGTGGCTGCAGATGACGATTCGCTGGACCTTGCCGCGCTTCCGCTACGACCAAATCATGCGCTTAGGATGGAAGGTGATTTTACCGATTTCACTGGTTAATATCCTGATCACCGGGGTTGTCATTATTATTTTTGATCATTAGTTGTTGAACGAAAACCTAGTTTAGTGATGTCATTGCGAGGCGTTTTTTGCCGAAGCAATCTCATGCTGTACTAATAAGGAGATTGCTTCGCTGGGAAACGCTCGCAATGACATCAAAAATCAAGTTTTCGTTCAAATCTACATTGGGGCTACTGACAGGTATTATTTTTATGAACGTTCACGACAAATACAAACCGCTCACTTTTTGGGATAAAATATATATTCCGCGTATTATCGAAGGAATCTGGCTGACGTCTAAACACTTTTTCCGGAATATGACCTCGCATACATTGCGCTTGTTCGGGATAAAGCTGAAATGGCCCGGTGCAGTCACCTTTCAATACCCTGAAATCTTTCGACCTCTTTTTCCGAGATTGCGAACCATGCACCGGCTCACGAAACGCGAGGATGGCGCTCCACGATGCGTCGCCTGCATGATGTGTGAAACGGTGTGCCCTGCGAAATGTATTTACATCATTGCAGATGAAAAAGAGGAGAGTCCCCAGATCGAAAAAATGCCGGAAAGCTTCGATATTGATCTGGGGTTATGTATTTTTTGCGGCTATTGTGTCGAGGCTTGTCCGGAGGACGCAATCCGAATGGATACAGGGATTCTTGAAATCTCCAATTATACGCGAGATGGCATGGTCTTGGACATGGAAACCATGCTCAATCTCGAACCGAATCACAAACGCTATGTGAAATATAATGGAGATGGAGAAATCATATCGGATGATTTTATTGTGAGTCGTGATTAACCGAAAACTCTCTAAGATGCTCAAGCACCCGTCCTCGGGTGCGTTTGGCGCTTTGTAAAAACAATAGATTACGACGCCCCGGGGACGGGGCTTAGAGCTTATTTCTGAGTTTTCGGTCAATCACTAAGGTGAGCGACAGCGAAGGAGAGTCACTTTGGTTTAAAGTTGAACCAAAAAAAATACTTCAACACAAAGTCACAAAGAACCACGAAGGAATCTCCTTGAAATTTAATTAATATTTTAATATCTTACCGAAATTTAACGATTTCATTCTGCATCCAATTTTTGTACAGGAGTCTTTTACTATGTCTGGATTTAACCCTCCGTTTGTGAGTAAAGAGAAACGTTTTCTTGAAGAAGGACAGTACAGCGACAACTTGATCATTACCTCGGTCGATAGTTTGCTGAGCTGGGCTCGATTATCCTCTCTCTGGCCGATGACCTTTGGTTTAGCATGCTGCGCGATCGAGATGATGGCAACGGCAGCCTCACGCTACGATTTGGACCGCTTCGGCGCCGGCGTCATGCGCCCGAGCCCTCGGCAAACTGATTTGATGATCGTGGCTGGCACCGTGACCATGAAAATGGCAGACCGGATCAAACTGCTGTACGACCAAATGCCTGAACCCAAATACGTGCTCTCCATGGGAAGCTGTGCGACCTGCGGCGGTCCGTACTGGCAGCACGGCTACCACGTCCTGAAGGGCGTTGATTTGATTGTGCCGGTGGATGTTTATGTGACCGGCTGTCCGCCGCGCCCGGAAGCTTTGATCGACGGCATTCTGAAAATCCAACAGAAAATCCGTAAAGAAAGCCATATTAAACGCAAGTTACAGGAGAGGCCCAACGTATGACCCCAGAAGAAATTTACAAAAAGCTCCAGGAAAAATTCGGTGAAAATATCCTCGGCTTCGATGGCGATGCCTTGGATCCCTGGGTTCAAATCAAACCCGATAAACTGTTCGACGCCGCAACGTTCTTAAAAGAAGAGCCGGATTTAAGTTTTACCTTTCTAATGTGCTTAAGCGGTATGGACTACGGCGCCGAGTCAGATTTAGGAGTCGTGTATCATCTCTTCTCTATGCAGCATAAGCACAAAATAACCGTTCGGGTTGATGTCCCGCGAGACCGTGCAAAGGTTCCGTCGGTAGAAAAGATTTGGCGCACAGCGGATTGGCACGAACGCGAAGCGTATGACCTGTTCGGCATTGTTTTCGATGGCCACCGGGATTTACGGCGGATTTTGTGCCCGGATGATTGGGAAGGGTACCCGCTTCGAAAAGATTATATTGTACAGGAGTATTACCATGGTATTCGTGTTCCGTATCAAGAAGATTGGGCTAAACACGAGACTTTTGAAAGAAACCCTGAGCGGGGTCATTTTGTCTTCAAATTTGAAGAGAAAGTCCCTCATTTAGTGAATGACAAAGACAGTAAGAAAAACGGAAAAGATAAATCGAAGGAATAGAGGAATCATGGTCGCTTATTTTAAAAACATCTATCGCGCTTGTGTGACAATCGCCATCGGTATGACGCAGACCTGGAAAGCTTTGTTTCGTCCCGCCATTACGTTACAATATCCTAACGAGAAGTGGCAATTGCCTATCAATGCTCGCGGAATCCTGTTCAATAATATCGATGATTGCATTGGCTGCTTAAAATGCGCCCGGGTTTGTCCGGTACAGTGCATTTATATCGACTGCGTGAAAGCGGCCCCGGATGAGAATCTGGGCAAGGCCTCCATGGGGAACCCGATTCGACAGCATGTCGTGCGCTTCGATATCGATATGTTCAAATGCTGTTATTGCGATTTCTGTACCACCGTGTGTCCAACGGAATGTTTGTATATGACCGATGAATACGAAAACGCGGTCTTTAGCCGCGAAAACGGTATCTATCATTTTGCCAAATACTCACTCGCAGAAGCGCAGGCTCTGATCGCGCGGGAGCAGAGTGAGGCCATGGAAAAGGCGAAGGCGAAAGAGGCGGCGCTGGCTGCAAAAAAAGCCGCTGCCAAAGAACGGCCGGTGCGAGAGAAGGAGTCGGCTGCGGCCTAACTTTTGACGTCAACTCAAAATCGATTACAGCAGTACATTGCGCGCCGTAGGCGTTTGTCTTATCGGATGGCTCCTTGCTAACGGGGAAATTACCACCAAACAAACATAAATTGGTTGTTGCATGGATTGAAATTCATCAAGAGGATTTGCTTGCAGATTGGGAACTTGCTTCAAATGGAAAAACTCCATTTTCTATCAAGGGGCTTGACCAATGAGAATAAAAAAAAAATCATCCAGGCGCCAACTGGACTTTGTTTATTGTTTCAGAGGATGGTCGTAGTGGCGAATTTGATGTTAGTCCTTATTTGAAATATGAAGCTTTTAACGGTCTTCGGGATCAAAAAGAGTTCCAGAAAATATCAAATGGCGGGTACTTTATCGAATGGGATTGCGGAGCTGATTTGTCGGCGGATACAATTGAAGCTCGATGGCATGTACGAGACTTTGCTTTTTACCAGAATAGAAACACCGGACTTGCGCAAGGTTCTATTAAGGCAAT
>JBHHWX010000515.1:0-4428 GCA_046756745.1 bacterium
CTTCAACTGAAGTACGTGCGTGAACGTTCCTTTCGGGTAGACCTTATCATCCTTTGTCAAACGTTGGCGACCATTTTCTTTCGCTTGAAACCCACTGCGGCAATCGTAACAGAGAAGAAAGGATAGGTTCCTTGATGTCTGACGTATTGAAAGATATGCCGCTCTCTCTCTTAGAGGCGATGTATACAACCATGCTGCGTATCCGGCGTTTCGAAGAACGTACGGGGGAGTTGATCGAAGCGGGAGAAATACATACCCCATGTCATCTTTACATTGGTCAGGAGGCCGTCGCCACCGGGGTTTGCGCTGCTTTGGCGCAGGAAGATACCATTTGGGGCGGGCACCGCTCCCATGGGCATTATTTGGCCAAAGGGGGTGATATGGATGCCATGATGGCGGAGATATATGGGAAGGTAACAGGGTGTTCCAAAGGCCGTGGGGGATCCATGCACCTTGTTGCGCCGAATCAGGGAATTTATGGGACTGTCCCGATTGTCGCGGCCACCATTTCGTTGGCGGTCGGAGCGGGGATGGCTTCAAAACTTAGGCGGGATGGCGGCGTTTCCGTGTCTTTTTTTGGTGATGGCTCAGTGGAGGAGGGTCAGTTTCATGAGTCGCTTAATCTTGCCGCACTCTATCGGCTGCCCGTTGTTTTTGTTTGTGAAAATAATTTATATTCGAGCCATATGCATATTCTTGAACGGCGTTTGAAAGACAATATTTATCAATCCGGTATTGTCCACGGCATTCCCGCGCATCGAATAGATGGGAATGATGTCATCGGGGTCTATCGCTCAGCCAAAGATGCGGTTGAGCAGGCACGTTCGGGTCAGGGGCCGACGCTTTTGGAGTGTCGTACTTTTCGCTGGCGGGGACATGTTGGTCCTTCCTCGGATATGGATGTTGGCATCAAACGTAAAGACGAATTAAACACATGGCTTGAGCGGGATCCGATTACACGTGCAAGAGCGCAACTGGTCGATGCGGGGATTCCCCCTGGAAAAATTACGAAGATACATAAGGAGACCGACGACGCGGTTGAGCAGGCTATTTTATTTGCGCGAAAGTCGCCGTATGCGGAGCCTGGCACCTTGAGTGATCATTTGTATTGTTCTGAAGAAAGGTGTTGATTATATGCGCGTGCTGACATATGCCGCTGCGATTCGCGAGGCACATGCTCAACTTTTGCGGTCTGACCCGCGTGTGTTTGTCATTGGGCAGGGGCTGTGGAGCCCCTGGTATGCGGGTACGAGTTTAAAGGACCTCGATATTGAATTTGGGAAGGATCGAATTATTGATTCTCCTGTTTCAGAAAATGCGACGACCGGGGCGGCGATTGGCGCGGCAATCGCCGGGATGCGCCCGATTGTTTTTCATCCCCGAATGGATTTTATGTTGCTTGCGATAGATCCCATTGTCAATCAAGCCAGCAACTGGTCGTATATTTTTTCTGGACAGGTCGGGGTGCCTGTCGTTATCAGATCCGTTGTTAACCGGGGCGGGGAGCAGGGTGCGCAACACTCTCAGGCGGTTCATGCCATGCTGGCGCATGTGCCGGGTTTGAAAGTGGTTATGCCGAGCACGGCATACGATGCGAAAGGACTTCTTATTTCAGCGAGTCGAGATAACAATCCTGTTGTATATATTGATGACCGCTGGCTTTACGAAGACGTGTCGGAAGTTCCAGAAAACGACTACATGGTTCCCATTGGTGAGGGGTGTCTCAGACGTCCCGGAAAAGATGTAACCGTCGTTGCTGTTTCCTACATGGCGGCAGAGGCGGTGAGAGCAGCTGACACACTCTCGGAACAGGGAGTTGATGTTGAGGTGATTGATTTGAGATCTGTAAAACCCTTTGATGAAGACATGGTACTTTCGTCCGTCGAAAAAACGGGAAGACTCGTTGTGGCGGATGTCGGCTGGAAATCATTTGGCCTTTCCGCCGAGATCGCCGCGCTTGTGGCATCCCGTTCGCCCTCGTGTCTCAAGGCCCCCATTCAGCGCGTGGCGCTTCCTGATTTACCAGCTCCGACCAGTAGCCCCCTTGAGAAAGAGTATTATCCAAAAGCGGCTGATATTGTTCAGTCGGTCAAAAAAGTATTCGGAGTGCTGGTTACAGATTGATTCAATATTACACCAAGTCAAAAAAGGAGCAAGATGTCGTACAAGGTTCGATTTGTAAATTACCCCAGACAATATCAGCAGCTTAAATCCGAGTTCAATCGTGTTTTTACAGAAATTATGTCCGGAGGAGATTTTATTCTGAGGGAACACCTCGAATCATTTGAGGAAAATATCGCCCGGTATGTGGGTACAAAACATGCCATTGGAATGAATACGGGGACCGATGCGTTATATCTTTCCGCGCATGCGCTTGGTTTCGGGCCGGGAGATGAGGTAATTACCGTTGCGCATACTTTTGTTGCGACAATTGGGGCGGTTGTCCAGTGCGGGGCGACGCCTGTTTTGGTTGATATCAGAGATGACTTCAATATTGATATCAATCAAATTGAAGACGCTATCACTGATAAAACAAAAGGAATTATTCCTGTCCATTTAAATGGGCATGCCTGTGAGATGGATAGAATCATGGAGTTGGCTGAGAAGTATGATTTAAAGGTCATTGAAGATGCGGCGCAGGCCTTAGGTGCCGAATTTAAGGGGAAAAGATGTGCTTCGTTTGGTGATACCGCGATATTCAGCTTTTATCCGGCCAAAATGTTGGGTACGGCGGGAGACGGTGGTATGGTTTGCACAAATGATGACTCTATTGCGAGAAAATTAAGGGGGCTGCGTGATAATGGCAGGGTGAGTTCTGTTGAAGAAATTGAATGCTACGGCTATTGCAGTCGTCTCGACAATCTCCATGCGGCCATACTCGACATGAAGCTGACCTATTTTGACGATTGGGTTAAGCGTCGCCGTGAAATTGCAAAAAAATATGATCAGCAGTTTACGGGGTTATCGGGAATTATACCGCACCCAAAATCGTCACAGGACTATTTTGACGTATATCAAAATTATGTGATTCGGTCTCATCAGCGTGACGAACTCGCTGCGCATTTGCGCGCTTCGGGGATTGAGATTCTTGTTTCTTGGCCGACTCCATTACACCGACAAAAAGCGCTCGGTTTGAGTCGCTTTCGTTTGCCGATGACCGAAAAAATTTCAAATGAAGTGCTGTCGCTACCGATGTATCCGGAGATGAGTGACGATGAAGTGGAAATGGTTATTGATGCGGTACTTTCTTTTGCAGGCTAATGACGGTCACTCTATTTTTTTGAGAGCACGTTACTCAAACCCGTAAACCACACCCATATTGATGATGTAGTCGGGGGATTCGTCGTTGAGGCCGAAGCCGACAGTGGTGTCGAAGGAGAGGTTTGACGTCTTGGCAATACTGGAAGCAGAATAAGATATCGTTCGCATAGCGAAAGCCGTGCGTTTCCCTGCCATCTGTTTCTCCACCACGTTCTCAAACCAAAGATCGATTACGTAGTGAAGGTAAATGTTGGCAAGCACCGGGCCATCAGCTTGACAGCGCGTTGAGCGACCTCGTCCTCGATCGTCAGTATCCCCAGTCGTCATTGACTCCCATCCGCTTTTGGGATGTAGGCCCGCTTGACTGGCCTCGCCCGGTATCATCCGTTTTTGAGCGCCTCTCCCCGGCACTATGGGGCCATCTGACTTCCCGCCATTCTTCGGCCAGCCCTTGCACACTGTTTCGGAATTGCCTACCCGCATTGCGGGAAACAGCAGGATCTCCCAGGTTCCTCGGTTGAACTGTTTCAAACATGCCGATGACGCAGACCTCGCTGGATCGACACACCCAAGCCGGTACGGGCGCATCGCTTGTGCTTTCGACGGTCGCAACGGTGTCAGCTTCCAGAAACTTACGGGTTCTCGAGGCTCTCATGTCGTTCTCTTTCGTTTCGGCCTACTTTCGCCCTGTCTACGCTTCATGACGGTCGTTGCCTTCCGTCATATAAGACTCGGTTCCGGCTGGACGGCTAATCCTTGACCGGATGGGAATTTCACCCATTAGTTCAACCAGGCTTGTCCTAGCACACAGCAGATGCCATTGGTCTGAGGAGTGCGCACCTTGGTCTTCGTATGTTCGATGTCATTGACGGACAGGTACAGCTTATAATCGTGTTGCTCGACCTTGCCGCAGTATTCTGTGCCGCAATCCATCAAAATCCGGAGCATGGGAAGCTGATGCTGCTCAAAGAAGGGCAAGGCACGGTCATTGAGCAGGTCGGCTGAGGTGACCGGCGCCCTGGTCGTATACAGTTTGGCAAAAGCGACTTTGCTGGAGGTATCAACGAAAATCTGCTGATACACGCAACCGAGGCCTTTCAAGGTGCCGATATAGGGTGACTTGATCTGTTCGATTTTAAGATTGGGCTTCCGTCTGTTTTGATCAAA
>JBHHWX010000516.1:0-4416 GCA_046756745.1 bacterium
TATAATTCAGTTCCTCCGGTGCTAAGATCGGAAAATCACCCTTGAATCGCGCCTTAACCCTTTCATTGAGAAAATGCCCCTTTTTGTCCAATGGAGCATTTGCCTGGGCAATGACATAATTATCTTCGTCATCTGCCGTCAAGTATTCGATTTCGTTTTTTACCCGCCCTTTGTTCACGGGACGATAAGGCGTCTCGATGAAGCCAAAATTATTTATCCTGGCGTAAGTTGTCAGCGATGAGATCAGACCAATATTCGGCCCTTCCGGCGTCTCTATCGGGCAAAGCCTGCCATAGTGGGTATAATGCACATCTCTGACTTCGAAACCGGCTCTTTCCCTTGTCAAACCGCCAGGCCCTAAAGCAGAAAGCCGTCGCTTATGGGTCA
Source organism: bacterium (assembly GCA_046756745.1). GTDB lineage: Bacteria > Zhuqueibacterota > Zhuqueibacteria > Oceanimicrobiales > Oceanimicrobiaceae > JBHHWX01. The sequence continues at coordinate 388 of JBHHWX010000516.1, forward strand.
TCTCTGCTAACGGATTCGTCTGGTCCATAAACTGAGACAACTGGCTCGTGCCAAAGAAAGTATTGATAACAGAAAGCACAGTTCGTGCATTCACGAGGTCTTGCGGCGTCAATTTTTCGCTGTCTCGCAGGTTCATACGCTCTTTGATTGTGCGCGCCATACGTGAAAGGCCGACACTCATTTGTGCGGAAAGCTGCTCACCGACAGTCCGAATGCGTCGGTTTCCCAGATGATCGATATCATCGCTCGAGCGCTTTCCATTACGCATTTCAATCAGATGCTTGATGATCTCGATAAAATCTTCCCTTGTCAAAACCGGGTTGTTGACATCGGCTTCCACACTGAGCTTTTTGTTGAGCCGATAGCGTCCGACCTCGCCAAGATCATATCGTTTCGGATTAAAAAACATCCTCTCCAGGAAGGCTCTCGCAGTTTCGATATCCGGAGATTCTCCAGACCGCAAATGGCGATAAATCGTTTCCAGCGCCTCACCTTCAATCGTCGTCGGATCCTTGCGCAGTGTATTGCTGATTAATTCCGGCCCCTGGGTCGCATCGTGTTGAAGGATAGTAATTTGCTTGATATTTGTTTGTGCTAATTTTTCAATCGTATCTTCAGTAATTTCAGCGCCTTTTTCAATAATCAATTCACCGGTTTCGAGATCGATAATATCATTTATAACAACCCTGCCAATATGTTTTTTTGCACTCAATTTAGCAACCTTAACATCTTCCACAAGGTCAAAAAGCTCCAAAATCTTGCGATCCGTTGAATTGCCGAGCGCCCGGATGAGCATGGTTACCGGAAATTTCTTTCGCCGGTCTATATAAACATACAGAACGTCGTTGATATCCGTCGTGAATTCGATCCAGGAGCCCCTGAGAGGAATAATGCGAGCGGAAAATATTTTAGTCCCGTTCGGATGGATCGACTCATCAAAGAAAACACCTGGTGAACGATGTAATTGGCTAACAATAATCCTCTCAGCGCCATTAATCACAAACGTACCGCGGTTGGTCATATATGGGATATTCCCGAGATAGACTTCCTGCTCTGTTGTGTCACCAAACTCGCTTCCTGAGCCTGAATCTTCCTTAACCGACAACCTCAGCTTAGCCTTTAATGGCGCAGAATAAGTTATCCCTCTTTCCTGGCATTCAGCTACGCTTGTTTTCGGGCGTTCAATGTAGTATTCGATAAATTCAAGCAGGAAATTTTCACGGCTATCCATGATCGGGAATACACTCGTGAACACCGCCTGCAATCCTTTATTTTCACGTTCTGCAGGTGGAACATTATTTTGCAAGAATTCCTCGAATGAACTTAACTGAACATCCAATAAATCCGGTAAATCTATGACAGACGTTAGTCGTGAAAATGAGTGTCTTCTTTTGAGTGTGCCATTACTGGACATCAACATATCACCCTTTGGCTTGGTTCAACGATAAATAATCCTTATTTAACTTCTACGGTCGCGCCAACTTCCTCAAGCTTTGCCTTGATATCATTGGCTTCGTCCTTAGAAACACCTTCTTTGACAGGCTTTGGTGCGGAATCAACGAGTTCTTTGGCTTCTTTTAAACCCAGGCTGGTGATTGTACGAACAACCTTGATAACCTGAATTTTTTGTGAGCCAATACCGCTTAGCACAACATCAAATTCGGTTTTTTCTTCTTCTGCTTCCGCACTGCCACCACCAGCGGCGGCACCAGGCGCTGCTTGTAATGCAACAGGAGCCGCTGCACTGACACCAAACTTTTCCTCAAGAGCTTTTACCAATTCGTTCAGCTCTTTCACGGACATGTTCTCGATCAATTCAATGATGCTGTCGAGTTGACCTTCTTTTTTGGCCACGGTATATTCCTCCTTAAGATTGAGCTTATAATTGTTTGTTTGCGAATATATTATAATACAAAAATTATTGACTGTCCTTTTTTTCACAAATAGCATTTATTGCGTAGAGCAACTTTTTCTGGATACCCGCCAATGCCATCACTAACCCGGAAATTGGCGAATTCAAACTGCCAACAACTCTTACCAGTAATTCTTCGCGTGTTGCCCATTTGGCAACTTCCTGTGCCTCTTTTCCAGTATATATATCATCTTCGATCAAGCAGGCTTTTATTTCAGGTTTGGGATGTTTTTTGAGAAAATCAGCAAGTATCCTTGCAGGACTTGCGGGATCTTCATAGCTTATCGCCAATGCTATTGGGCCGTCCAGGTAAGGCAAGATGCCATCTTTTCCGGCATCTTTCGCTCCCAATCGCGCTAAAGTGTTCTTGATAACAAAATACTCGGTCTTGTTTTCTCGAAATCTCTTGCGCAACTCAGAAATATCAGCAACCGACAGGCCACAATAATCCGTCAAAAAAACACTTTTCGCTGTGCTGAATTTTTCGGATAGCGCAGCGACTGCTGCAATTTTTTCGGGACGGTATTCTCTTGCTTGTTCCATTTGTTCGTGCCTCTTAGCCTCTAAGCTTCCGTTAAAACTGTATTCTTATCTACGGGAACGCCAAGTCCCATTGTACTACTCAAGGTAACCGTTCGAACATATTGTCCTTTCGCGGCAGGCGGGCGAAGCCGGACAACGGTATCCATAAAAGTTTTGATATTGTCGCGAATTTTCTCCACTTCAAAGGATGCTTTACCTATCGCTGCGTGCAGAATGCCGTAACGATCGACGCGAAATTCGATCTTACCGGCTTTAACTTCATTGACCGCACGCGCGACGTCCATTGTAACCGTACCCGCCTTCGGGTTCGGCATTAATCCGCGCGGGCCTAAAAGTTTGCCGAGTTTGCCAACCTCACTCATCACATCCGGCGTGGCCACAACGACATCATAATCGAACCAGCCTTCCTTGATTTTTGTTATCATATCCTCAAATCCGACAAAATCTGCGCCGGCTTCCTCTGCTTCCGATGCTTTGCCGCCTTTGGCAAGAACCAATACACGAATTGTCTTGCCTGTGCCATGCGGCAAAGAAACCGTACCGCGCACCACCTGATCCGCATGCCGAGGATCAACGCCCAGGCGAACGGCGATTTCTACAGTTTCATCAAATTTCGCATTCGCTGTTTCTTTGATGTTTTTAATCGCATCGTCGAGACTATAATCAACGCCGAGCGTTATTTTTTTTAAGTTTTTATGAAATCTTTTGCTATGCTTCATTGTGGATTCCAGTTCGTTAGAATACGCTAATTGTTACTATTCAGTCTTTAATACTTGTGAGCAGATCAAACGGATTGAACTGAAAATTTCAATTAATAATCAAAAGCATGCCATCTGCTTAATCAGCTCGATCTGCTTATCAATCATGCCTCATCTTCGACAACAATTCCCATACTTCTCGCTGTTCCGGCGATGATCTGCATAGCTGCTTCGACATCGTAAGCGTTCAAATCTTCCATTTTCGTTTGAGCAATTTCGCGTACTTTATCAGGCGAAATCTTTGCAACCTTGTTTCTGTTCGGCTCTCCCGAGCCTTTCTCGATGCCGACAGCTTTTAGCAACAACACCGCAGCTGGCGGTGTTTTTGTAATAAAAGTAAAGGACCGATCCGCATAGACCGTTATGACAACAGGGATAATATAACCTGCTTTATCTTGCGTTTTCGCATTGAAAGCCTTGCAAAACTCCATTATATTGACACCGTGCTGACCCAAAGCCGGGCCGACAGGCGGCGATGGATTCGCTTGACCGGCGGGAATCTGTAGCTTGATTAATCCAACAACTTTTTTTGCCATGAGAACTCCAAAAACTAACCTTATTTTTCAGGCGAAACTTGCAAAAAATCCAACTCCACAGGCGTCGATCTGCCGAAAATACTGACCTTTACTTTTACCTTCTTTTTCTCCTCGTTGATATCTTCCACGAAGCCGGTAAAATCTGTAAAAGGACCGTCGGTCACCAGGATCGGATCGCCAACCTTGAATGGTATATCCAAGACCTCACCCTCTACACTTTCCGCGACTTTACCCAGGATACGATCGACCTCATCCTGGCGAAGAGGCTGGGGCTCATTTT
>JBHHWX010000517.1:0-4400 GCA_046756745.1 bacterium
CAGCCACGGTCGCCCGCAGTTGCGTATCTGAAACCACTGTAAAGCTCGACGCTGCCGTGCCGTTAAAAGACACGCTCGTTGCGCCGGTGAAATTATTTCCGCTTAACGTCACCTCCACGCCCACCGGACCGCTCACCGGGCTGAAGGTCGTAACCACCGGAAGATGCAGCACCGTAAAATCGCTGGCGCTGGTATCCGAACCCGCTGTATTGCTCAGCCAAATGCGGCCGGTGCTCGCGCTGGCCGGAACCGTGGCGCGCACTTGCGTGTCTGTGTCTATCGTGAATGCGGAGGCAGAAGCGCCGTTAAAAGAAACCTCTGTGACGCCGGTCAAATTCAACCCGGTCACCGTGACCTCCGTACCCGCTGGCCCGCTGGCCGGCGTAAAAGAGGTCAACGAAGGCGGCATAATCACGGTAAAAGCGTCGGCGCTAATCCCGGTCCCTTCGGTATTCGTAACACGGATGGTGCCGGTAGCCGCACCCAAAGGCACATTCGCTCGAATTTGTGTATTGGAGTCAATAATAAAGGTGGCGGCTGAAATTCCATTAAAGGAGACGTCGGTGGCGCCACTGAAATCAGATCCGGTCAGAGTGACTTCAGTTCCAACCGGCCCGCTATTGGGAGTAAATGAGGTGATGGTCGGTACCTGTGCCGCAAAAACTTCGATCACAAGCTCCGGCGCCCATATTCCTTCTTTTGAATAGTATTTTATAACATCGCTGCTATTATTGGAAATCGCAAAACTGTACGTCCCGTCTCCGGCGATAGCAGAGGTGACGTCAAACACAACAGTATCATTCACAGCGACCGCGCCGACAGAACTCAGCGGCGCCCCGGTTACCGTAGGAGCGTTATCCCAAATCATTCCGGTCTCTAACCAGGGGGTTGCGGTGCCTTGATAATTGTTGGAAACCGAATAGACTGCGCCTCCATCAGGACCGGCATCTTTTACCAGCAAACGAAGCTGCGCGCTTTTCACACTACCCCCTAAACTCGAGACGTCAAACTTGAGATAGGCATTGATTTTAGCGGAAGAGGTTTCCCGTACTCGCAATTCTACAGACGTGCCGTAATTGTTTGCGGGATTCGCAGACCACACCCGGGTGTCGTGTGAGGGGTTAAACGATAAAATGACCGGAGGATCGATAACGACTAAAGCTGTTGGACTGCTTCCCGCACCGGCAGAATTGCTGATACTGACAGGTCCGGTCGTTGCCGTTGCCGACAACACCGCACGTACTTGCGTACTTGAATCAACCGTAAAACTCGAGGCGGGAACGCCGTTAAAAGTGACTCCCGATACCAGTGCAAAATCCGTCCCGGTTATCGTGATTTCTTGGCCGGCATATGAGGTGTCCGGCGTAAAAGAAGATATCGTCGGTGTGTAGACAACTGTAAAATCGCCGCTGCTTTGTCCCGACCCGCTGGCATTGGTCGCCGTAATTTTACCTGTGGTCGCACCGTTAGAGACCGTCGCACGAACTTGGACGTCTGAATCGACTGTGAAGCTCAAAGCAGAGGTCCCGTTAAAAGCGATGTCCGTGGTCCCAGTAAAATTGAGGCCGGAGAGAGTCACCTCGGATCCGACCAGACCGTTGCCTGGTGTAAAAGAGGTTATGTTAGGTACAAGTGTGACGGTAAAAGCGCTGCCGCTCGTTCCGGACCCCGCCGGATTGGTGACGGTGATTGGACCGGTTAGGGCGCCCGGCGGTACCTGAGCCCGGATTTGACTCCCCGAATCAACTGTAAAGCCGGAAGCCGGTGCGCCATTAAAAGCCACGTCACTGATTCCGGCAAAATTGCTCCCGGAGATAGTGACTTCCGTTCCTTCAGGGCCGTTCGCAGGAGTAAAAGACGCGATGCTTGGCGCGAAGAGCACGGTAAAATCCCCCAAAGATAGGTCCGTACCATCGGAATTCGTGACAGAAATCTTTCCGGTCGACGCACCCGCGGGCACAGGTACCCGAATCTGCGTATCAGAATCCACAACAAAACTTGCAGCAGAAGCGCCATTAAAAGCAACATCTGTGGCGCCGGTAAAATTCGACCCGGTAATGGTGACCTCTGTTCCGACCGGACCGTTCGCAGGTGAGAATGAATTGACAATCGGAGGATTTCCAGGAATCGTGATATAATTGTGTAAGTACTTCTTAGTTGTTTTATCGCTCACCAGCACCAGCAATCCCGTCTCCGAATCGACACACTGCTTCATACTCGTGGGATCGTTCATGTTATCATCGGTGCTGCTTGAAATAAAGAGTTCACCCAATCCCGGCTGAAAACTGGGATTATCGAGATGAGTCCGCTTCATGTAGATCTTAACCGGGGTCGTTTTGGCTTTGGCAATAAAATAGATGCTATCGTTGTTCGCGTTCACCAATAGGATTGGGCGAGTATGCGAATCCTGTACCTGACCAAAAACATGTCGCGACCAGACGCCATCGGGGGTCCTTTTGAGCAAATACATCAGAGGGGAATTGGTTGACGACAGACTGGTTTTGGTAGCGGCGAGAAGCGTCCCCCCGCCTCCGGCGCAGGAAAGGGCAAGGTTAATATGATCGTCGGCGACCCCGCCAAGATTGGGATCGTGAAGAGCTTCCTCCGCAGTATCCCAATTCGTATCCGCATTGCTGTCTTGATGCACTGAAAAGTACATTGTATTGGCTATCTGATCGCTCCACATCACGCCGATTTTGTTTCCGGCAAATGCGATGACAGCCGAAATTTCATCGGTTGAGACATTGCTAAGCTGCGTGGGTATTCGAAACGGCGTCCCCCAATCGGTATCGCTGCTCAACGTCCGATTGATCATGATATCTTGACTTTCTTCCCAGGTGGCCCACAATTGTCCCGAAGAGTCCTTCGCAATTGTTAAAGCCTCCATACTTTTCGTGTGGATGACTGCCGGGAAACCGTTGTCTAAAGAATAGGTTTTGGAGACCGAATTGTAACTGTATCGTAAAACGTAGGCTTTTTTATCCGCGCCCGAAAAGGTTTCCTTCGCTCGCGACGACATATAAAGCTTCTGGGTGGCTTCATCCCACAGACAGTCCGCGCTCGAGCGATCGCGCGAGTCAACTTGAGGCCCCACACTGATCCAACACTGGTTTGCTAAGTCAAACTTATGAATCCGATGGTCCTGTAAATTGGAATCCCATAAGACTCCCCACCAGGAACCGTCGGTCCACCAGAGTTTGCTTTCGGGTTTTGATTCGGTTGGATGACCAGTCAGACCGCCGCTATAATCAACAGTTCGATACCCCACTTCAACCGGAGTGGAGACACACTGCTGTGCCTGAGCTGTCTGATTCTGTATTGCCAAAAGACTTAAAAGACCACCGGCAAGTAAGGATTTGAGGCGTTTCGATCTATTTATGGTTAGGTTGTCATGTGAATTCGTTCGTTTACGAAATACAGCCATTTATCTCTCCATATAGCAGTTAGCGGTTCCGATGTCTTTGGTGGCCTCATCACAGTTTAACTGACTAAGAGATTTTCTTGATTTTCTTTTGTGAATCCCCTCCATGGCTCAGTGGCGACAAATGAGAAGAGATTACCCCCAGTTTTAATTAAATTAAATTACAAGCACCGCGTCGAAAATGCGTATGTAAATTTGAATTCTTCGCCAGATATCTTTATTGAATGAACGCTCTGGGTTTGCATTTTTGTGTAAACTTTTTCTGCGGTAGAGAGCATCAGAGCAGATGGATTGATGGAGCAATGGATATTTGGATGCAATATGTGCAGTCATTGCAGCGTTGAAAAAACATGCTCTATGAATCCAAAAATCCATGACTCCGGCGGCTTTTCACCGAGATAGGGATGTTGGTTGTAGGTTAGATAGTGTCTGAACGAAAACGAATTTCTCTTCCCGAAGGCCTCCTGGCCGAGGATGAATTCCTGCTTGGCTCGGCGAGACGCCTTCGCGAAGCGGTTTTTAAATCGCGAACTTTTCGAGTTTTCGTTCAGACACTAGATAGGTCTGGATTCCCGGATGAGGCATTGCCGCGCCAGGGAAGGAAACAACAAACGTACAATTTACGAGTCATTTGTGATACTTTTCGCCACGTACTATTGTAAACGCCCGGTAAATTTGTTCCAGCAAAACAATTTTGCATAACTCGTGCGGTACCGTCATCTCCGAAAGCGAAAGTCTCATATCCGCTTGCTTAAGGAAATACTCGGCCAAGCCGAACGGCCCACCGATGATAAAACCAGAGTATGAGCCCCTCGCAGCATCTTTTCCTGCAAAAAAACTGCGAACTTTTCAGAAGATATGTGTTTGCCGGTCACGTCCAAAGCGATCAGAAACTCGTTCGGCTTGAGACGATTTTTGATGTGATGGGCTTCCGCTCTTTTTACCAGCTCAACATTTTTCATGGATTCATCGTGAAAGC
>JBHHWX010000518.1:0-4398 GCA_046756745.1 bacterium
TGTAGAATGTTTTGGAAGACGTTGTAACCTTGAGCGCGTTCCCAGTTGGCGGTTTGCGAGGCCACAACTTGCAATTCCGGCGCAGCATCGATAACCTGACGAAATCCCTTGAGGCGTTGGTCCCCGGTCTCATGCCCGGGAATGCCTTCCAAAATGGCGACTTTACCTTTGCCATTGAGAAGTTGAGCGATATGCTCTCCGGCGACTTTCCCGCCCTCGAAATTGTCTGACCCGATGAACGTGGCGATATGTCCGCCGGCATCCAGCAAAGCTTGTGCGTCCACCCTGGTATCGACGATCAAAACCGGAATATTTGCTTGATTCGCTTTGATGATAGCCGGAACGATCTCTCGCGAGCCGCTTGGAGAGATACAGATGGCATCGACGCCGCGCTGAATGAGATTTTCAATGATCTGCATTTGCTTCTCAACATCCAGTTCACGCTCTGCAGCTTGGACGATTAAATGAATATCGAGTTTTTTAGCCGCCTCTTCCGCTCCCGCATGCATGTCGATGAAAAACGGATTATTCAACGTTTTTACAACCAAAGCCACGGTGGGCCGATCCGCGGATTGATCGTTTTGTCTCTGACAGCTTAAGAAAGCCGTGCTTATAACTATCGCATACAGAACCCAGAAAACCTTCTGCACTTTAAGCGTCTCCTTTATCAATTGAACGACAACTCAACTAAACGCTTGATTGGTATAATCGAAAACGGGCACCTTGACTGTCCTGGCGGGTTCAGTTTCTTTTTTGCAAGACGAATCAAAACATCTGTCACCTCTGGCGTGTAAGACTTCTCCCCACATTGCACACATACTTCAGCAGGTACGTTTTCGATCAAAAAATAATCTTTGTCATTATCATAAACAAAAGTAATTTTTCGAAATTCGATTCTTCCGCCACATAAAACACATTTCATGAAAATCACTTCCTAATTTTAAAGAAGGTAAGACTTTTTTCTTGAATCAGCAATGATAAACATCAGTGCTTTTTATCAAGGGAATGATCCAACACGGTCTGTGACCATGTTTTGTCTAAGCCGTTTATCCTTTGATTAACTTGGACCTACAAAGGGGCCGTCCAAAAAGAGGTTGTCATTGCGAGTCCGGCTACCGCCGGACGAAGTAATCCCCTACTTCTGTGCCCAAAAGCGGGGGATTGCTTCGTCGCACCGCTCCTCGCAAAGACACTTTTTACCCTTTTTAGACAGCCCTGAATCATTATTCAATTACCGCACATTCTGATATCTCGTTTTCATATTTCACTTTTTGTTTCTCTGCGTGCTCTGCATCTCTGCGTTAAATTAAACAAGTCCTTAAGATTTGCCAAATTGCCAAATTAATTTTGCACAGCAACGAACCGTGCAGCCGGTCTTTGATAAGTCCCTTCACATTTTTTGCCGCTTCAAAGTCATGTCTATCATGACCGCTAAAATAATCACCGAACCGATGACGACGTTTTGCAGATAAGGCGAAACGTCGAGCAACACCAACCCGTTGCGTAAAACGCCCATGATAAACGCTCCGATGAGCGTACCCAATACGGCGCCCTCGCCCCCCATCAAGCTGGTGCCGCCGATAACCGTGGCGGCGATGGCGTCCAGCTCGTACATAATTCCGGCGTTCGGCCCCGCTGATTTTAAACGCGCAGAAAGCAAAATCGCAGCAACTCCGCTCAACAAGCCACAGAGCCCGTATACGGCAATCTTATAGGCTTTGACATTGACGCCGGAAAGTACTGCCGCCTCTTCGTTGCCGCCGATAGCATAAGTATATCGCCCCAATGTTGTACGGGTAAGAAGAAAATGCGCCATGACATAAATCGCAACCATAATCAGCACCGGCGCCGGAACGCTTAAAAATTTGCTGTCGGCTAAACGAAGAAACGTTTCGGAGGACATTGAAGCCGAGAACAGTGATATCGGTTTTCCGGAGGAATACAATAGAGCGGCTCCACGGGCTACGCTCATCATGCCCAAAGTGGCGATAAAAGGCGGCAGCCTGCTGAAGGTAATGAGTGTCCCGTTGACCATGCCGCACAGCAACCCGATTGCAAGCCCGGCGGCGACCGCGATTGGCAAAGGAAGCCCGGCGTGAAACACGCTCCCAAAGACAACTCCGGAAAAAGCCAGCACAGAGCCAACCGACAGATCAATTCCCGCGGTGATGATGACAAAGGTCATGCCGACCGCGATGATGGCATTTATCGCTGCTTGCTGCGCCACATTCAACAAATTGTCGACGGTCAAAAAACGGGGTGTGAGGCCCCACAAAACCAGACAAAGGACGGCTAAACCAAACAAGGTTCCGAACTGACGTCCATAATGCGCAAACCAGTCTTTAGTTAACATGAGCCTGTCCTAAAGCATGTTGCAATATTTTTTCCTGTGTCGCGTTCTCTGCGGAAAACTCGCCGTTGATGGCGCCATGACACATCACGATAACCCGGTCACTCATTCCCAAAATTTCCGGCAGCTCAGATGAAATCATGATAATACCGGCGCCTTTGGCGGTGAGTTGATTCATCAAATGATAAATCTCGACTTTGGCGCCGAGGTCGATGCCGCGCGTCGGTTCATCAAAGATGAAGATATCCGCTTGCGTACACAGCCATTTGCTCAAAACCACTTTTTGTTGGTTGCCGCCGCTGAGAAACATCACCTTTTGCAGCAAACTCGGGGTCTTGATTCCCAAGCTGTTGACAAAGCTTCGAGCGGCCCGCGCTTCCTGCTTTTTATTCACCACTCCGAATTTCGACCACTTCCGGATGCTGGGAAGAAGGATATTGTCCTTCACAGATAAATTCAAAATCAGTCCTTGCGATTTCCGGTCCTCCGTCAAAAAAGCCAGGCCTAAGTTGATCGCCTGTTTTGGCGAGGTTATTTTCTGCTGCTGACCGTGGACGAAAACCTTGCCGGAAACCAAGCGCTCCAGACCGAACAAGGCTCGAGCCAAGTCTGTGCGCCCGGAACCGAGTAACCCGGCGACACCCAGAACCTCCCCTTTTCTCAACGCAAAGCTGATGTTTCTTAATTTTCCGCGAATGGACAAACTTTCCACCCGCAAAAGCTCCTCCTGTCTGACTGCCGGCTTTTTCGGGAATTGTTCGGTCAGCTCCCGGTCCACCATCAACCTGATGAGCTGCGTTTTCGTCACATCGGAAATCACTTTCGTGGCGATCTGCCGTCCATCCCGCAGGACCGTCACCCGGTCGCCGATTTCGAACAGCTCTTCCAAACGGTGCGAGATGTAGATAACGGACACTCCCGACTCTCTGAGACGGCGAACAACGGCAAACAAATCCGCGATTTCCTTGCTCGTGAGTGCGGAAGTCGGCTCATCCATAATCAATATTTTGACGTCTGCAGTAAGCGACTTGGCGACTTCCACCATTTGCTGCTGTGCGATTCCGAGCTCGCGCACCGGCAGACGCGCATTTATACCCACTCCCAGCTCGTCCAGCAGCCTCTGAGCCTCCGCAATCATTTTTTTGTGGTCGATAAGCCCTGCGAAAAAAACCGGCTCGCGCCCGAGGAAAATGTTTTCGGCAGCAGACAAAGAGGGCGCTAAATTCAACTCCTGATAGATCGTGCTGATACCCAATTGCTGAGCCTGTTTAGGAGATTTGATGTCGACGTGACTCCCAGACATTCGAATTTCACCGGAGGTTTTTTGATACGCGCCGCTGAGAATTTTCATCAAAGTGGATTTGCCGGCGCCGTTTTCACCTAACAAAATATGTACCTCCCCCCTTCTGAGCCGGAAAAACACGTCGTCCAAAGCCAAAACCCCGGGGAAGGTTTTGCTGATGTGCTTCATTTCGAGGATAATGTCGTGGTCCATGGTCTTATCCGTCAAGTTTTGCATTTTCATGCAAATAATTTCTATAGACAAAAATTAATTATCGAATGAATGAAAAGCTATCAGCTTTTAGCGGTCAGCTATCAGCTTAAAAAAACAGCATTGACGCGCCTCCTTAAAAAAGCTGAAAGCTGACCGCTGATAGCTTCAAATGTGTCTTCGCCGCGTTAGGAATAGTAGGAAAAAACAAAAAAAGCACCTACTGCGCGGTGCTCTCAAGGCAATGATTCATGGTCTCTTAAAGATGATGTCAAATTTATCAGTTTCAAGAGTAAAATCAAGATATTTTTATCTTTCTATGGATTTAGCAACGCCACGGATACGGTACCCAACATTGGTTTAATTGGTGGACAAGTAAGACGGAGCGTGAGTGCACATTAAGCCGACAGGCTGCACTATGGACAGAGCGATCGTAATACTTTGGCAACCCGGACCTGACATACTACCAAGTTTTTGAAACTGCTTGCATTAATTACGGTTTTTGCTAAATTGGTAAATTATCAGCGCTGATTGGTCTGTTGAATATGTTGAGTTA
>JBHHWX010000519.1:0-4389 GCA_046756745.1 bacterium
CGCTGGCGAACACCGCTTGTAATATCAGCGGATACTCTTCGTTATTTTCTTTCAGCTTAATTCTTTAAAAAACAGCGATGGCACATTTATTGTGTTAACGTGTTCGAGGGTTTAGGTGTTAAAGTCTATTTATGTTTAATCTGGATTCGGAAAACTGGAAAATAAGGATTAGAAAGGGGAATACGGTTGTATGATTGCTGCATTTTCCCTAAATTCGATCTAAACTGAAAAATTGGAGCCTGCACATGATCAGAATGGAACACATCGTCAAATATTATAAAACCGGCGCTGGAAACACCTACGTGCTGCGCGACATCAATTTTGAAGTCAAGGAAGGCGAGTTTGTGACCATCATGGGCCCATCCGGATCCGGCAAATCGACGTTGCTGCACATCCTCGGCATGTTGGACGACGCCTCCGGCGGGGAGTATTACTTTTACGATCAGCCCGTGGACAAACTCAAAGAGCGCAAACGCTCGGAGCTGCATTCTCAGAACATCGGCTTCGTTTTCCAGAGCTATCACCTCATCGACGAGCTCACGGTTTACGAAAATCTCGAAACGCCCTTGCTGTACAAGAAAATCAAAGGCTCGGAGCGCAAAGGCATGATCGCTGAGACCCTGGACAAGTTTCAGATTGTGGCCAAGAAGGATTTATTTCCCAATCAATTGTCCGGGGGGCATCAGCAATTGGTCGGGGTTGCCCGGGCCATGATAACCAACCCCAGGCTCATCCTCGCCGACGAACCCACCGGCAATCTGCACTCCAGCCAGGGGGAGGAGATCATGGACATGTTCAAAAAGCTGAACCGAGAAGGCACGACGATCATTCAGGTGACCCATTCGGAAAAAAACGCCTCTTACGGCAAGCGCGTCATTCAATTGTTGGATGGCCGGATTGTGCAAGAGAAAGGCAAACGGCAGACGTGAAACGTGAGAAGAGAAAAACCTGAGGGGTGCAAACCAGATTTCTCCCGGGTCGTTGCCGGGCCGAAGTGACACTTTATAGAGGTTTGGCCGAAAAGTATATTTTCTTAAGCGAAGGCATCCTCGAGAGCCTTTTCTATGGTAAGTCTGTAGCTGGTAAGCCCTCGGCGAGACGCCTTCGGGCAAGTGAGTTTGGATTTTTTCATCCAAGCCTCTTAGTCTCACATTTGACGTTTGCCGTTTGCCATTTGCCGTTTGCCGTTTCACGTCTCACGTTTGCCATCTCACGTTTCACGTGCTATCTTGTAACCTTTTCCCACCCGTTTGTGTCTCACAAAATGAAAGACGATCATTAAATACCGGATGAAAAAGAAACCGTTAGCACATGAACATGAGCTCATCATCCAAGCCAAGCAGGGAGAGAGCGACGCGTTCAAGAAATTGTTTGAGTTTTACTCCCAAAAAGTGTACAATTTTGTATTGCGTATGCTTGGAAATTCGCACGACGCGGAAGACATCGTCCAAGAGGTTTTTGTAAAAATGTACAGGAAACTGCCATCACTGCGCGACCCGGATTATTTTTCTACCTGGCTGTTCAGCGTCGCCAAAAACGAGTCCATCAACTTTCTAAACCGGCAGCGCAGGAAGAATATGGATTCCATTCATAATGAAAGCGAAAACTTAGCACACAAACTGGCGGCGAAAGACGATATGCAGAACCCCTCGCCACAGGGGCAATCCGAATATTCAGACTTGGAAATGCACCTGCAAGCCGCCCTCAGCGAGATTCCGGAGATCAATCGTTCCGCTTTTATTTTGGGCGTCATCCAAGGGTATTCCTACAATGAGGTTGGAAAGATATTGGGTTGTTCGGTATCCAATGTCAAGTCGCGAGTCTTTCGGGCGCGGATGCTCTTGAGTAAAAAACTGCGCCCTTATTACAAGGATTGAAATCATGAACTGCAAAAACGTCGAAATGCTCATTTCCGCTTACTTAGACGGAGAAGTCACTGCTTCGCAGTGGAAAGAAGCGCAGGCGCATATTGCGAGTTGTGCCGGCTGTTCGGCCACGTTGACAGCTTTTCAAAGAAGCACGGATTTGGTCAAGCAGGAATTGACGCCGCGTGACCCTGCCGGAGATTTGTGGGCCGGCATCGCTGCTCGCATTCGACATCAAAAACATCCCTCACGCGCCAGCCTGCTTATTAACAGGATGACACAATTGCTGGAAGATTATATCCTCAGACCGATTCCCGCCGTCCGGTACGCACAAGTGGGGATCGCTTTTGCAGCACTGCTCATGTTTATGATCGTGCAATTTCAACGCGGAGATAGCGCAAAATTGGCGAGGTCGGTTGAACCCGAACAGATAGGCATGAGCGTTGAAACCGGTTTGGCCCCATTTGGGCCTGAAAAACCGCAGAGACCCAGGCTAATCTTAGCAAGCAGTGTTGAGAAATATCTCGAAAAGGCGAACGTGCTGCTGCTGGAGGTAAAAAACGGCGAGGCCATGCCTGACTCTGCGGAGCTGATGGATTTTCGGCAAACTTCACAGAACCTCTTGGAGGAGACCATCCTCATCAAGAAAGATTTGAAAGACGCCGATCTGACGCT
The DNA here is from genome assembly GCA_046756745.1 of bacterium. Classification (GTDB taxonomy): domain Bacteria; phylum Zhuqueibacterota; class Zhuqueibacteria; order Oceanimicrobiales; family Oceanimicrobiaceae; genus JBHHWX01. Next base: position 2,541 of record JBHHWX010000519.1, read on the forward strand.
CCTCAAAAAAACCGTCGAGCAGTTAGAAATGATACTTTTCGATATCGCCAATTTGAGCCAGACGCCGGAAGATGATGAAATCGATTTAGTCAAAGCAGTCATCTTGCAAAAGGATTTGCTTATTAAAATCGAGATTTACGATGCTAAAGACATCGAGAACAACCTGGGAGGGTCACGTTTTCAAAGCAAAAGAGAGCAACCCTATAATCGTCAAAAAATATAATCGGAGAACGATGAGAAGCCAAGTTAAAACTTTTGTTTTCGCATTTGTCTTAACAGCAGGAACTGTCCAGGGTTCCGGGCCCGCGAGCCGCTACTTGGCCACGCTGGCGGAGTTTCAGCAAAAAGAGGATTACAAACTTTTTAAGGAAGCGAGAAGGCTGCGAAACGAAGAAAAATGGCAAGCGGCCGTAAAACTTTTTAAAGAAGTGCCAAGAAGATACCCCAAAAGCCGGTATGCGGACGACGCCTTGTACTGGCTGGCGTATTGCTTGGAAAAACAATCCGGCAAAGAGGAAGAAGCTTTTCGGAGCTACGAAGCCTTGATCAAGAAATATCCTAAAAGCTCCTGGAATGACGATGCCGAAGCCAGGATGGTGGACTTGGCAGGAGTCCTGGTTGAAAAAGGCAAAACCCAATATCGCTCGTATGTTGAGCATGCTTTGGAAGAAGAAAATCGCTTAACTCGTTGGCAGGCGTTGCTGGCGCTTAGTGAGATGAAAAGCCAAAAGGCCGTGCCCGTGCTCATTGAGATCTTGAAAAAGGAACGCGATCCGTCCATTCGCTTGCGAGCCTTGATCCTTCTCGAGGAGCTTGAAGCCCCAGAAGCTGTGCCTGTGGTTCTCGACCTCCTCAAGGCTGAAACAGATAAAAACATCAAACTGCGGGCGCTCTATTATTTGGAGGAATTGGAAGACGCGCGCGCACTTCCGGCTGTTCTCGAGATTCTTCAAAATGAAAAAGATCCGAATCTACGGCTGCGCGCCATGTACATGCTCGAGGAGATGGAAAGCCCGAAAGCGGTCCCGATCTTAATCGATATCCTGAAAAAGGATCGCGATCAAAATTTACGTTTGCGAGCCATGTATGCGTTGGAAGAAATCGAAGATAAACGGGTTATTCCTACTTTGCTGGCGATACTCAAAGACAAGAATGAAAACAATAATTTGAAATTACGCGCCTTATATATGTTAGAAGAAATGGAAGACATTCAAGCCATCGACGCTTTGGTGCACGTGTTGCAGAACGAGACCGATCCGAATCTGAAATTACGCGCTCTTTATGTTTTGCAGGAGTTGGACGACTCAGCGCATTTCAACAAATTCGAAGATGTGATTCTGCATATCATTCAAAACGAAACCGACCCGAACTTACGTTTGCGGGCTATGTATTTACTCGAAGAGAACAAGTCTCCCAAAAGTCTGCCTTTACTCATCGACATTCTCAAAAAAGAAAAAGACCAGAATCTTAAGCTGCGGGCATTGTATGTTTTGGAAGAGATGGAAGACGCCAGCGCCATCCCGGTTTTATCGCACGTTTTGGCCGAAGAAGAAAATACCAACTTGCGTCTGCGGGCTTTATACGCGCTCGAGGAAATCGGCGCCAAAGCCATTGTCCCTGCCATGATCGACGCATTGAAAAACGATCCGGATAAAAACATCCGTTTGCGTGCGGTCTACGCGCTGGAGGATTTGGAGGACCCGCGGGCGATCGAGCCGTTGATCGAAGCGGCGAAGAATGATCCCAGTCGCACGGTGCGAAGCCGCGCTCTGCTGGCTTTGCGCGAGTTTGAAGATGAGCGAGCGGCAGATGCTCTTATCGAGTTTTTGAGGCGGGAGTATAGGAAAAA